>NZ_JONT01000015.1 GCF_000711975.1 Desulfofalx alkaliphila DSM 12257
GCATGGGTCATTTAAAATCTAAAAACCAAGATGAGTGGTCGGAAAGAAATATCCTACAAAAAGTTGACACCGTCAACATTTCCATTGTACTTGTATATTTGCCCATTCTATTGTAAAATAATTTAGTTGAGATCGGATTGTAGTAGGAAATGGAGGTAGAGTTTTTTGATTGATAAGAATTGGACGGCTAAAAAAGAAATGGCCGAGAAGCTAAAGGGCGGAGTAATTATGGATGTAACTACTCCCGAAGAAGCCAAAATTGCTGAGGAAGCCGGTGCTTGCGCAGTAATGGCTTTAGAAAGGGTGCCTGCAGATATTAGGGCTGCCGGTGGAGTGGCCAGAATGGCTGACCCCACAGTGGTACTGAAAATTATGGATGCCGTGAAAATACCTGTAATGGCTAAAGCGCGCATAGGCCACTTTGTGGAAGCTCAAATACTGGAAAGTTTAGGCGTAGACTACATAGATGAAAGTGAAGTTTTAACTCCCGCTGACGAAGAATTCCATATTAATAAACATGAATTTAAGGTTCCGTATGTTTGTGGTGCCAGAAATCTGGGTGAGGCCCTGCGCAGAATTGCCGAAGGGGCAGCTATGATTCGTACCAAGGGTGAACCGGGCACCGGCAATGTTGTGGAAGCAGTAAGACATATGCGCAAGGTGATGGGTGAAATTCGCTATGTACAAAACTTGCCCAAAGAAGAATTAATGACCGCTGCAAAAGAAATGGGAGCACCGTATGAATTATTGCTTCAAGTTGCAGAACTGGGACGGTTGCCGGTGGTTAACTTTGCTGCCGGCGGTATTGCCACCCCTGCCGATGCAGCATTAATGATGCAGCTTGGCTGCGATGGCATATTTGTCGGTTCGGGTATTTTTAAATCCTCCAACCCTGCGGCCACAGCCAAGGCAATAGTTGAGGCCACAAAAAATTATCAAGATGCAAAATTGCTGGCAAAGGTATCCACCGGTTTGGGAGAGGCAATGCCAGGCATTGAAATAAGCAACCTTGCACCGGAACAGCGCATGCAAGAACGGGGATGGTAGTCAATCACTGATAAGAGGCCGGCAGGGCTAATGTATTTAGCTGCTGTCGGCCTTTTTTCTTTTGAATACAGGAGTATTGGTAAGTATAGGTAAAATGATGGTGGTACATAAACAATAATTACCATATTTAAACAGACAGACCTCAATTTGGCATTTGTTTCCCTGTGCTAGCATAATAATTAACCGCGCTGCCAATATTTGGGGGATAAATACCATGGGTAAATTGTTTAAATTATTTTTATGTTTTCTTGTGGCCTTTTCCTTTACCTTAGGGGTAGTTACTGAAAATAAAATACAAGCTTATGATTTAATTGCTGATGTCAGTGAGAAAATCTATCTTTCCGTTAACAGGTGGATTGAAAATAAAACTTTTCAGGATGACATGGATGCTTGGCTGTCTAAGGCCAAGATTGGAACAGCCCTTTGCTATGTGATAGTTACCGACGGTTTTAAATGGTACTGGGTGCGGGCACCTTGAAAATGATTTAAAGTTTTTAAAAAAAGAAGCCATTTTAAGGGCGGAAGTATAAAGCCGCAAAAAAATCAATAATAAACAATGGCAAGGACCGGTAAATAAAAAATTTAATATAAATAATACTTGATTATTTGGGCAGGTTATAGTAAAATTCATCTCATATTTTAATATTTAAAACCCAATGAAGGGGAAAAGTAGTAGAAATCTTTTTTGACAGAGAACCGGTGGGTGGTGCGAACCGGTAAAAGAATCTATGAATTCCTCCCCGAAGGGGACCTGCCGAAGGTTTATTAAGCAGGTACGGGAGAAACCCGTTATCACAAATGAGTGGACTTAAGATATTTCTTGGTCAAATAGGGTGGCAACGCGGGAGAAGTAACTCTCGTCCCTTGACAGGTTTACTGTCAGGGACGGGAGTTTTTTATTTTCCTGACAGTGACCGGAAAAGAATTAACATAATTATTTTTTGTGGAGGAGAGGTTTAAAAATGAAAGACAAATTGTATTTGATGATTCCGGGACCTACCCCGGTACCGCCACGTGTTGCAGCGGCCATGTCTAAACCGATCATCGGTCACCGCAGTGGAGAATTTGCTGCATTAATTGGCCGGGTAACAGAAAAATTGAAGAAGGTTTTTCAAACCGAAAACGATGTGTTTGTACTTGCCAGTTCCGGTACCGGTGGCTTAGAGGCTGCCGTGGCCAATGTCACCAACCCGGGAGATAAGGTCTTATCCTTAAATACAGGTAAATTTGGAGAGCGCTTCGGTGAACTGGCCCGTAAATATGGTGCCGATGTGGATGAAGTTATGTTCACCTGGGGCACCGATGTTGATTTGCGTGTGGTTGAAGAAAAATTAAAGGCCGATCCCAACATTAAGGCTGTATTGGCAACCCATAACGAAACATCCACTGCTGTGGTTAACGATATTAAAGGGCTGGGTAAAATTGTTGCTGACCACCAGGCGGTGTTAGTGGTGGATG
This sequence comes from Desulfofalx alkaliphila DSM 12257, assembly GCF_000711975.1. NCBI lineage: Bacteria > Bacillati > Bacillota > Clostridia > Eubacteriales > Peptococcaceae > Desulfofalx > Desulfofalx alkaliphila. The sequence goes on from NZ_JONT01000015.1 coordinate 2,506, forward strand.
CCGTTAGCAGTATGGGCGGTATGGATATTAAAACCGATGAGTGGCAAGTGGACATTATGGTAAGCGGCTCCCAAAAGGCAATGATGCTGCCCCCGGGTCTGGCCTTTGTAAGCGTAAGCGAGAAGGCATGGAAAGTCATGGAAGAAAACACCGCTTCTAACTACTACTTTGACTTAAAGAAGGCCAGAAAGTCACTGGCTAAAAATAATACACCCTATACTTCACCGGTATCTTTATTTTACGGTTTAGAGGAATCCCTGGATATGCTGCTGGAAGAAGGATTAGAAAATGTTTTCAAGCGCCACCGCCTGTTGGCAAGGGCAACCAGGGCAGCCATTAAGGGATTGGGATTGGAGTTACTGCCTGCCGAAGAATATTCTTCAGACACGGTAACGGCTGTTCAAAGCCCCATGACAGTAAATGTTGATAACCTGCGCAAAACCCTGTTAGAAAAATACCGGGTGATGGTGGCCGGCGGCCAGGGTGAGTTGAAAGGAAAGATATTCCGTATTGCACATATGGGTTATGCCAGCAAGGCAGATGTAATTTTAACCATAGGCGCCTTAGAGATGGCCCTTAACGAATGCGGTTATAAGGCAGAATTGGGCGCCGGCGTAAGGGAAGCACAACTAGTATTTTTAGAGGAGAGTGAGTAATTTGAAGGTATTGGCCTTAGACGGAGTTTCGGAAAAGGGTCTGGCGGCTCTCTATGAAATTCCCGATATAACCGTTGATATTATAAAGGACAAAATGACTGAAGAAGAGTTAATTAAAATTATCGGTGATTATGATGCCATGATTGTGCGCAGCGCCACCAAGGTAACACCAAATTTGCTGGAGCATGCCACTAAACTGAAGGTGGTCGGCAGGGCAGGTGTTGGGGTTGATAATATTGATTTAAAGGCAGCCACCAACAAGGGTGTCATTGTGGTTAACGCCCCTGACGGGAACACCATTGCAGCGGCAGAACATACCATAGCCATGATGCTGGCCTTGGCCAGAAAAATACCCGCTGCCACTGCTAAATTAAGAGAAGGTGTTTGGGACAGAAAGTCCTTTTTAGGTGTAGAATTGCGCAACAAGGTGCTGGGTGTAATTGGCATGGGCCGCATTGGTTCAGCGGTGGCTAAAAGGGCAATGGCAATGGATATGAAAATATTGGCCTATGACCCTTACATTTCTGATAAAAGTGCCGCAGACAAGGGATTGGAACTGGTGACCTTGGATGAAATCTATAAAGAAGCTGATTTCATAACAATGCATATGCCTTTAACTAAAGAAACCCGCCATATGATTGATGCCGATGCAATTGCTAAGATGAAAGACGGGGTAAGAATAATAAACTGTGCCCGGGGCGGCATCATTGATGAAGAGGCCCTTTATGAAGGATTAAAATCCGGCAAGGTGGCGGGGGCAGCATTGGATGTTTTTGAAAAGGAACCCAACACAGACAGTCCCCTGTATCAATTTGAAAACTTCATTGCCACCCCTCACCTGGGAGCTTCAACCATAGAAGCACAGGTTAACGTGGCGGTGGATGTTGCCAAAGAAATTGCCGACTACCTGCAAGGAAATATGGTTAGAAATGCCGTTAATATTCCTTCCCTGACACCAAAATTGCTGGCTAAGGTGCGTCCTTTCCTTGATTTAGGGGAAAAACTGGGCAAGTTCCAGGCACAGTTATTAACCGGCCGCATTAAGAGTGTTGAAGTGGTTTACGGCGGTGAAGTTGCAAAATACGATGTTACTCCCATTACCACCATGTTCCTCAAGGGTTTATTAGATCCTATTTTGCAGGAAACGGTGAATTTCGTAAATGCCTCGGTGGTGGCCAGGGACAGGGGAATTCGGGTAATTCAAACTACCCAAGATCAGGATCAAAACTATAGCAATTTAATGACCGTTAAGGTTACCACCGATCAAACTGAGCGGTTATTGAGCGGAACCCTGTTCTTAAACAATGACCCGCGGGTGGTTGACATTGACGGCTACCGCATAGATGCCGTACCCCAGGGAAATATGTTGGTAATACCGCATATTGACAGGCCGGGTATCATTGGTAAGGTGGGCACCGTTCTTGGAGAACACAATATAAACATTGCCGGAATGCAGGTGGGCCGTAAGGAGCAAGGTGGATCGGCAGTGATGGTATTGGCGGTGGATACAGCCACCTGCGAAGCCACCATTAAGCAAATTGCCGATATAGACGGTATTTTAGATGTAAAATTAGTCAGCATTGAAAATTAGAAAAATATACTACAGCCTGGTTTTTGCGGGCGGGTAACCATTCCCGCCCCATTTACCACGGTTTAGGACACTTACAAGACATATTAGTTTTACACCAGTTTGACACTATAGTATAATTGATATTAAATTTAGCAAAAAAATGCAGTTGTTGGGGGCGAAGTAATGCTAGATATAAAACTGGTAAGGTCAAATCCGGATATGGTAAGAGAGGCACTGGAAAACCGTGCTGTTAACATGTCCCTTGATGAATTTTTAAATTTAGACGAAAAACGCCGGGAAAAACTGGTTGAAGTTGAGCAGCTCAAGAACAAGCGCAATGTGGTATCGCAAGAGGTGGGAAGGCTTAAAAAATCTGGCCAACCCGCTGAGGACCTGGTGCAAGAAATGAGGCAGGTATCCCAGTCTATCAAAGAAATTGATGAACAAATCAGAGCCATTGAGGAGCAGTTGCAGCAGATAATCCTCAATATACCTAATATTCCCCATGAAAGCGTACCCATTGGTGCCAATGAGGACGATAATGCGGAGGTCAGAACTTGGGGTAAACCAAAAACCTTTACCTTTCAACCGAAGCCGCACTGGGATATTGCAGAAGACCTGGGCATCATAGATTTTGAGCGGGCAGGCAAGGTTTCCGGGGCCAGATTTTCTTTTTATAAAGGCTTGGGTGCCCGGCTTGAAAGGGCATTGATAAACTTCATGTTGGATTTACATACCGGCGAACACGGCTATACCGAAATATTGCCTCCCTTTATAGTCAATGCCGACAGCATGGTGGGTACCGGGCAGCTCCCAAAGTTTGCCGAGGATATGTTTAAGCTGGAGGGTACCAATTATTATTTAATACCCACCGCTGAGGTGCCCGTCACAAACCTTTATCGTGACGAGATACTGCCGGGCGAGATACTGCCCATCTATCACTGTGCTTACAGTGCCTGCTTTAGGGCAGAGGCCGGGGCGGCAGGCCGCGACACCCGCGGTTTAATTAGGCAGCACCAATTTAACAAGGTTGAGTTAGTTAAATTTTGCAAACCGGATAAGTCTTACGAGGAATTAGAAAAACTACTGCAAAATGCGGAACAGGTGCTGCAGTTACTTGGCCTGCCCTACAGGGTAGTGAATCTATGCACCGGGGATATTGGTTTTTCCGCTGCCAAAACCTATGACATTGAAGTGTGGCTGCCCAGTTTTGAAACATACAGGGAAATATCCTCCTGCAGTAATTTTGAGGATTTCCAAGCCCGGAGGGCAAATATAAAGTTTAGACGGGAAAGAAAATCAAAACCGGAGTTTGTACACACCTTAAATGGCTCCGGCTTGGCTGTGGGCCGTACCTTGGCTGCCATTTTAGAAAACTACCAAGAGGAAGACGGCTCTGTTACCATACCGCCTGTTTTACAGCCCTACATGGGTGGCACAGCCAAAATTACTGGAAAGAGGTAGACATAATTAAATTGACAACCAAATAATTGTGTGGTACACTTGTACTTGCGTTGAGAAAAGAAGTGTCTTTGGCGATGACTTAAATCGCCGTGGCAGGAGGGATTCCTCCTAATAGGGAGGGGTGTCCGAGTGGTTGAAGGAGGCGGTCTTGAAAACCGTTGAACTCTTGCGGGTTCCGTGGGTTCGAATCCCACCCCCTCCGCCATAATATAGTGGAGAGCTGGCCGAGTCGGCTGAAGGCGCTCGCCTGCTAAGCGAGTATACGGGCTTAAACCTGTATCGAGGGTTCGAATCCCTCGCTCTCCGCCACTTTTACACTACGCTTAGTCGTAGTTTTTTATTTCGCCCTTGGAAAGCATGGGCAAAAGATTATTTCTTGACTTAGCCACTGACATTTGTTATAATAACACTTGTCACAAAACAGAAAACCCGTGCCTGTAGCTCAATTGGATAGAGCGTCTGACTACGGATCAGAAGGCTAGGGGTTCGAGTCCCTTCAGGCACGCCACATCTTTGGTTGTTAGTGCGCCAAAAAAGGTTAACTAACAACTTATTTGTATGCCCCCGTAGCTCAGGGGATAGAGCAGCGGTTTCCTAAACCGTGTGTCGGTGGTTCGATTCCTCCCGGGGGCGCCACTGTTCATTAAAAGGAGACAAACCCCAGGTGGAACATAGTCTTTACATGCGCCAGGCCTTGGCAGAGGCTCAAAAGGCCTATAAGGTGGGCGAAGTACCCATAGGAGCTGTGCTCGTGGTTGACGGCCAGATAATAGCTGCCGGCCATGACCTTAGGGAGCTGTTAAAGGATGCATCTGCCCATGCTGAAATACTGGTGCTAAGGGAAGCTGCACAGCGTTTGGGAGATTGGAGACTAAACGATGCCACCTTATATGTAACCGTTGAACCCTGTGCCATGTGTGCCGGAGCCATTGTACAATTTAGGGTGGGCCGTTTAGTGTACGGCGCCCCAAACAACAAATCCGGTTCTGTGGACAGTGTAATGGATATTGTTAGGCAGCCGGGCTTTAATCATCAGGTTGAGGTAATAGCCGGAGTGCTGGAAGACGAGTGCAGAGAGATTATTCGTTCTTTTTTTAAAGAAAAACGCAAACTAAAATGAACTTATTTTGGGGAGAGATGGCCGAGTTTGGTTGAAGGCGCTCGACTCGAAATCGAGTAGGCAGTGATGAGCTGTCTCGTGAGTTCGAATCTCACTCTCTCCGCCAAATGTATTTAATAATAAGTTTTACCTGTTGTAATTTAATAAAATTTATTATAGTATAAACTATGTAGTCCGCGGAGAGATGGCCGAGTGGATGAAGGCGCACGCCTGGAGAGCGTGTGGGCGGGTAACCGCCTCCAGGGTTCGAATCCCTGTCTCTCCGCCATTTTTACATTTGCTTATAAGTATAAAATAATGGTCGTGCTAGACGGGGAGGTAGCGGTGCCCTGCACCCGCAATCCGCTATAGCGGGGTTGAATACCTGCTCTCGGGTATAACCTGTGGGGTCTGGCTGCCGTAAGGGACGTTGATGACCGGGTCTTGCGCGGCGCAAGCTCCTGAACCGTGTCAGGTCCTGGCGGAAGCAGCACTAAGGGATGACTTGCGGGTGCCGCAAGGGTGCCTGGTTTGAGTTACCTGCGGGAGTAACGCCCGGAGGTTATTATCCAAAAGCAGGATGCACGGCCAGCAATTTTAAGGGGATGGTTCTTGTGGAACAAGGACCATCTCCTTGTTTTGTATGTGACAAGGAGGATTTAAAACATAAACATTAGTGTAAACTATTGGTGAATACAAAAGTCAGACAAAAGAAATACCTTATAAAATTTGCACCTCAGTTTTAATGTAAAATCAACAACCAATAAGCCAGGGGCAAAATAATAAAAGGAAAAATGTATTAAATATCGAAAATTATAGTAAACTTAATTCTGGAGGGTTAAATATATGGCTTATCGCGCCCTATATCGGGAGTATCGCCCACAGCGATTTGCCGACATTGTTGGGCAATCACATATTACTCGCACCTTACAAAATGCCCTGGACAAGGGACGTATTAACCATGCCTATTTATTTTGCGGTCCCCGGGGAACCGGCAAAACCACCACTGCCAAGGTGTTGGCTAAAACCTTGAATTGTTTAAAGGTGGTGGCCAACGAACCCTGCAATCAATGTGACAACTGCATTTCAACAAATGAAGGTAGCTCCGTGGATGTCATAGAAATAGATGCTGCATCAAACCGCGGCATTGAAGACATTCGTGAACTGCGGGAAAATGTTAAATTTTCACCGGCCAGTGGCAAGTACCGTGTTTATATCATAGATGAAGTACATATGCTTACCGCCGAGGCCTTTAACGCCCTCTTAAAAACCCTTGAAGAACCGCCCGGCCATGTGATTTTCATATTGGCCACCACTGAACCCCATAAGGTTCCCTTAACCATCCTTTCCCGGTGCCAAAGATTTGATTTTCGACGCATAGGTGTTAAGGATATGCTGCCTCGACTTAAGCAGGTGGCTGAAGAAATCGGCTTAGAGGTTGAGGACCAGGCTTTAGTATTAATTGCAAGGGCTGCCGAGGGCGGCTTAAGGGATGCCTTGGGCATTTTGGATCAGGGCTCGGTCTTTGGCAATGATTCTATTACTGTGGACGATGTGCATAAGATATTAGGGACCGTTAAAGAAGACGTGATGAGCAGCATGGTGGATTACCTGGCAAAGGGCAAGTCGGCGGACGCCCTGCTCCTGGTTAATGAGCTTTTGCAGCAGGGTAAAGACCTTAGGATGTTTGTTAAAGAGTTAAATGGCTATTTAAGATCCATTATGCTTTATTTAATTTCTAACCGGCTGCCGGAGGCCGGGGATGTAAGCAATTTAAAGGCCGACGCCGCCAAGCTGGAGCCAATTTTTATATCAAATTGTCTGGAAGTGTTAACCCGTTTAGAGTATGATATGAAGTGGAGTGCTCAACCGGTAATTTTACTGGAATTGGCCCTAGTTAAGCTGACCGGTGCCCAGCCACCGCCAAAGGCCGGTGCAGAGCGGCAGATGCCCCAGCGGCAAGAGGCACCGCCGGACAAGGAACAAAGGGGGCAAAAAGAACAAACAGAAGAAAAGGAAGAAAAGCAAGAAAAGCAAAGTGAACTAAATGAAGAAAAAAATCAAAATGAACAAACCGGTGACCTTTCCCAAGAGGTAAAACAGAGCTGGGGAAAGATACTGGACTATGTGAAGAAAATAAAACCTTCTGTTTATGGCGTTTTTCGGGAGGCCTTTTTTGTTGAGGTAAAAGATAAGGTGCTGACCATTGCTTTTAAGCCCCAGCACGCAAACTTTCATAAGGTCCGTGCAGAGCAAGGTGAAAACAAAAAAATATTTGAGCAGGCTTTAAATGAAGTTCTGGGCGGATCCTGGTCATTAAAAATTATAGTTTTAGAAAATCAAGAACAAGAAAAACCTAAAACCAAGGGCTCAGAAGAAAACCCCTTAGTGCAGAAGGCTGTTGAACTCTTTGGTGAAGACAAGGTTGAAATCAAATAAATCTATTTTTTGAGGAGGGCTTAATGATGTTAGGTGGAGGAAACATGAATAAAATGATGAAACAAGTGCAAAAGATGCAGCAGGATATGGCTAAAATGCAGGAGGAGTTAGCCACCCGTACTGTGGAAAGCACAGCGGGCGGCGGGGTGGTAAAGGTAGTGGCCAACGGCAGGCAGGAATTGATTTCCATCGAATTAAAGCCGGAAGTTGTGGATCCCGATGATATTGAAATGTTGCAGGATTTAATCTTGGCGGCCACCAATGATGCTCTGCGCAAAAGCCAAGATATGGTTTCCGCTGAAATGAGTAAGATCACCGGCGGCCTAAAGGTGCCGGGTTTATTTTAAAAACTTGCCCAAGGCGCGGTTGGTTAAAAAGAGCATGGGAAAACCCGTGTTCTTTTTTTCTTGCATTTTGGCCGGCCGGCATTTTCTTGACTAAAACTTTAAATTATTCTACAATTTGATAGACATGAGAAACAATGGGGGATACAAATGAAATATCTGTCAGAGCCGGTGGCTCGTTTGATTGAAGAGTTTGCCAAGCTGCCCGGCATAGGTCCGAAAACTGCACAGCGCTTGGCTTTTTTTATTTTAAATGCGCCCCACCAGGTTGCTAAAGATTTAGCCCATGCCTTGGTGGAGGTGCGGGAAAAGGTAAAGTACTGCAGCAACTGCGGTAACCTCACCGAAGTTGATCCCTGTAGAATTTGCGATGACCCCTCCCGCAAGCAGCACATAATTTGCATAGTGGAACAGGCCAGGGATGTGATTGCCATTGAAAAAACCGGCAGTTTTGACGGCCTGTATCATGTGCTGCAAGGTGTGCTGAACCCAATGGAGGGAATCAAGGCTGAAGATTTAAACATTAAAAAGCTTTTGGAAAGATTGCAGCATAATAAGATAGAGGAAGTTATTTTGGCCACAAATTCAAGTGTTGAAGGAGATGCCACCGCACTTTACTTGTACCGGCTGCTTTCACCCCTGGGGGTAAAGGTGACAAGGCTGGCCCATGGCCTGCCCGTGGGTGCAGACTTGGAGTATACCGATGAATATACATTGAGTAAAGCGCTGCAGGGACGGAGGTCCATGGACAGCTAAAGAGGAAAAAAAAGGAATAACCTTCCGCAACTATCATATAATTAATCAATTACTAATAGTTGCGGGGGGTGTGATGATGGAATGGACGACCATAGTGCTTGGTTTGGTTGGCCTCTTTGGCCTATACTTGGTAGGGATATTTTTTGTTCGGCCCCTAAGGTTAGTTTTTAGGGCCCTTGCCTGTTTAGTTGTCGGTGCCTTACTGCTGGCCATTACCAATGTGATAAGTGCCAACTTTGGAATATACATACCAATAAATATTTTTACTTTGCTGCTGGCAGGGGTATTACAGGTGCCCGGAGTGGTTCTTTTAGTCTTAATGGAATATATGCTGCTTTAATGGAATTATTTAGGGGTTGTAATGTTCTTGACGGAGCTATTTTGCTAGGGTTATACTGTAAAAGAAAAGAAATACTAATTTCATAAAAAATACCGGGCTGGTTATAGTTTATTTAAGGTAGGGCTACTGAGGAATACGGGGCAGTTATGTCCCGCTTATTCTTTGTATTGGACAATTAAGAATTTTTTTACTGGATAAACTATAAAAAATCAATTATAGTTTATTCAAGGGGGTGATCTTGATACCCGACAGAATAGTTGAGGTTTATGTTGGTGAATATGCCAGTGGGAAAAGTGAAGTTGCAGTAAACAGGGCAATAGAATTGGCAAATAAAAAGAGATTGGTAAACCTTGTGGATTTAGATATAGTGGAACCCTGCTATACATTGAGGCCCATTAAAAGGCTGCTTTCCCAAAAGGGTATAAAGGTATTGGCGTGGGAAACAAAGGATACCATGGGTTTGGGGGAAGCAGGCAATGTGATAAACCCCGAAACAAGGTGGGCTTTATTCCGCCAGGGGGATGTAATATTTGACATCGGCTACGGTGTGGAGGGTTCTAAAACCCTAAATTTAGTAGAGGGCGTAGATAAGGAGCCTAATTTAAGAATTTACGCCGTAATTAACATATCACGGCCAATGACTGCAAATGTAAGAGATATTGTAGATTATGTCAAGGGATTGGGTACTATACACGGAGTGATAAATAACACTCACCTGGGTGATGAAACCACTGCGGAGGTGGTGGAGGAGGGGGCCAAGGCAGTAAGCCAGGCGGCAAAGCTGCTGGGCATCCCGGTAATCGCCACCACTGCTGTGAGGGAAGTTGCTGATATTTTAGGGAAGAAGGATAGTGCCGGTAACGTGGTCAGACCTTTAGACCGCTATATGCCAAATACATTCTGGTAACCAAAGTTACCGAAAAGAGAGCCATATTTTAGGAGGTGCAGTTTCTTTTATGCCAGACAAACTTATTACCGAAGAAAAACGTGTATTTATGACCGGTAACGAGGTGGTGGCTTGGGCGGCAATGGCTGCCGGTGCGGAAATCATGTATGGTTATCCCATCACACCACAAAACGAAATCATGCATTACTGGACAAGGTTAGCTCCCAAATACAATCGCCGGTTTTTACAAACGGAAGATGAGCTATCGGCAGGCTTTACCACCCTTGGCGGGGTTATGGCCGGACGCAAGGCATTTACTGCCACAGCGGGCCCCGGCAATACCTTAATGCAGGAACCCCTTTCCATGGCGGAAGCCATGCGCTTACCCACTGTGACCATCATTCAACAGCGCGGTGGCCCGTCAACTGCCACTGTTATCTATTCTCAACAGGAAGTGACCATGACCACCTTTGGCGGTAACGGTGAGGGTTTGCGTATAGTTTATTCCACCGCCAATCACCAAGAATTGTTTGATTACACCATCAAGGCATTTAATGTTGCCTGGAAGTACCGCTTCCCCACCTTTATTTTGGGTGACGGTTACCAGGCAAAAATGCGCGAGTCTTTAACCATTTATGACCCTGAGCAAAGGGGCATTGAATTTGTACCCGCTGAGCCCTTTGTGGGCAAACCCGGCACACCCGGTGTAGACCGGGAGCCCGGTCACTACCGCAACACCTATAACGTTGAAGAAGAGTTGTACGATGTGTTGCAGGAATTTTTTGCCGATTACGAAAAGATGGTTCCGGAAGTGGTGGAGTACCATTCCTTTGATACCGAAGATGCCGATGTGGTGGTTTTATCCCACGGCGTGGTTTCCCGCGGTGCAAAAGAGGCGGTGGAAATTCTGCGCAAAGAGGGTAAAAAGGTGGGATATTTTAGGCCCATAACACTGCGGCCGCTGCCGGAAAAGGAATTAAAAGAATTGGCAACAAAGGCCAAGAAACTGTTGGTTGTTGAATCGGCCCAGGGCCAGTTTGGCAAATTAATTAAAAACGCAATTTACGGCGGAACTGCAGAGTTCTTAACCCTGTATAAGCCTGGGGTTGGCATAACCACAGAAGAAATTATATCCAGAGTGGAAGAAATTTTATAGTATTCATCTTGACGGTGCTTAATTTGAAAGGAGGCCTACTTGTTTATGTCCATACAACCCCCTATGCCAAAATGTTGGCGGGTAGAAACAAAACCACATAAGTTTTGCCCGGGATGTGGTCACGGTTTGGTATTAAAAGCATTGGGTGAGGCAATAGATGAACTTGGCATTCAAGACAGAGTAGTTTTTGGCTGTGACATCGGCTGCTCACTGTTGGCTTGGGATTTCTTTAACGTTGACAGCATCCAAACCCACCATGGTAGAACCACTCCGGTGATGACCGGTGTTAAAAGGGCAAATCCTGATTTGATTTGTGTTGCCTACATGGGTGACGGCGGCGGATATGCCATTGGGTCCCAACACCTGGTAAATGCAGCTGCAAGAAACGAGAAGATCACTGTATTGCTTGCCCTGAACACTGTTTATGCAATGACCGGCGGTCAAATGGCCCCCACAACCATGCCCGGTCAAAAGGCTGAAACATCTCCCTATGGGCGTGATCCGGAGTTGACAGGCTACCCCACCCAGGGTCCGGAAATGGTGGCGGCAATTTGCCGGGAAGGAGCATATGTTGCCCGGGGAACCACCGCTAATTTAAAGCAGCTGAAGAACTATATTAAAAAGGCCTTACAAAACCAAATGGACGGAAACGGATTTTCCTTTGTGGAGGCCTTGGCTGCCTGTCCCACCAACTGGCGTACCAACGCTGAAAAAACCTGGAACTTTGTTGAAAAGGAAATGCCCAAATACTTTAAGGTTGGGGAAAAGAAGGTTCCTGGAGCTGAGCAAAGGGAGGGACAGTAAATGGCTGATGTAATTAAAATTATGCTGGCCGGCGAAGGCGGTCAGGGTGTTCAATCTGTGGCAGAAATTTTAGCCGAAGCCGCTGACAATGAAGGTAAAGAAGCCTTATATATTCCTAACTTCGGGGTTGAGCAGCGGGGCGGCGTATCCATTGCCTTTTTGCAGATCAGCAGTGAGCGCATCGGTGCCCCTAAGTTTAACACTGCAGACATTGTGGTGGCCCTAAGTGACCGGGCCATTTACCGCACCAAGCAGTATGTGGGCGAAAAAACGGTCTTTGTTTACGATTCGGGCATTGACATTCCCCAGGAGGATCTGCCTAAGGAAGCTGCCAAGTTATTGGCCATACCGGCTTTAGAAATAGCAAAGAACGAACTGCACCCCCGGGTGTTTAACGTAATTATTATGGGCGCCGTGGTTAAAGCCACCGGAGTGGTGACAGATAAAGATGCTAAAAACGCCATTGAAAAGAAACTGGGCTACAAATTTGAACAAAACCCAAAACTGCGTGAACTAAACTATAAAGCCATTGAAAGAGGCATGGAACTGGTTTAAGTATTGGTTTTGAAATAAATAAGGAGGGTGAAATAAGTGGCCATAGAATTTAAACCCCGCACCCTTGAACTCCAAAAGGCAACATGGACTGTTTTTCCCGGACTGTGTAAGGGCTGTGGTTTGTGTATCGAAAAATGTCCCAAAAAATGCATTGCCTGGTCTAAAGTATTGGGCGTTTACGGCACTCCCTCAGTGGAGTCCACTGACGAGTGTATCGGCTGTGGCATTTGTCAAATGGTTTGTCCGGACACCGCCATTAATGTGGTGCGGAAAAAGAAAGACTCCCAAAACAGTAAGTCGGCAGTGGCCGAGTAAAAGCAAAGTAAAAAACCCCTTCGTTTTCTTGCGAAGGGGTTTTATCATTCACCGTTAAAATGGCTGAAACATATTCTGTATCAATACTGCCAGGGGGTGAATGGAGTGGGTAAAAAACAAACCTGTATATATTGCCAAAGGGAATGGGATAAAAATAACAGCGGCATAAATATCTTAGGATACTTTATCTGCCCGGAATGTGAATACTCAATAGTAAAAACAAATTGCCGGGAGCAGGCATATAAGTTTTACGTTAAGGGCCTTAAGAAAATATGGCGCTGTTTAGAAATTTGATCTAATCCCGGTGCTCTTTTTTTGTTTTCCAGTCTCTGGCGCCGATGGGCCAGTTCTATTTCTGATCTGATTAACCTTAAGGTAAACAGATCTATGCCTGTGCTGCAGGCAATTTCGCTGTCGGAGCGGCCTTTCTTCCAGGCCCTTATTAGGTATTGGACATTGGTACGGTACTTTTTGGATAATTTTTTGGCATCAATTATCGGTTTATTTTGTGACATCACAACTACCCTCCTTTTATGCGGGCTGCTTTGTTTGTTATTATTTTGTCTCGCAATTCATTCATCATGTTGAACAAGAGTTGGAAAGGGAGGCAAAAAGCCGGTCTAGTAGCTTTATGCAATCTATGGTAAAATTATTTATTGACAAAAAACATGCAAGCTTTTGGGAGAAGAAGAATAATGGACCAAGGGGAAACTCCTTTAGTAAGGGCTTTAGAAAATCATCGTTTGAAAAACAAGGCTGCCTTCCATATACCGGCGCACAGGCAGGGCCAAGCTTTACCTGTGGAATTGCTTGGGGCCCGGCAGCATATTTTTGCCTATGACCTAACGGAAGTAGACGGCTTGGACGACTTACATAACCCCAAGGGTGCCATTGCCCGGGCACAGCAATTGGCTGCCCAGGCCTTTGGGGCAGAAAAAAGTTATTTTTTAGTTAATGGCAGCTCATCGGGCTTACAGGCCCTTATATTGGCCACCTGCCAGGGGGAGGATTTAGTGATCCTGCCCAGAAATGTGCACCGCTCGGTTTTGACCGGACTTATTTACAGCGGTGCCCGTCCTGTATATATCTATCCGTCACTTGTGGACAAGTTTGGCATCCCGGCGCCCATTACCGGGCAAGAACTTAACAAATGCCTGCAAGAACACCCCAAGGCCAAGGCAGTATTGACGGTGCACCCTAACTATTACGGGGTGGCCGGCAGGCTGGAAGAACTGGTAAAAACCGCCCATGGCTTTGACATCCCGCTTATGGTGGATGAAGCCCACGGGGGACATTTTCCTTTTCACCGGGACCTGCCCCCCGACGGCCTGTCTTGCGGGGCAGATGCTGTGGTGCAAAGTACCCACAAGGTGGCCGGTGCCTTAACCCAGGCATCAATGCTGCACCTTAAATCTGATAAAATTGAACCGGCCAGGGTGGAGGACTGCTTGCGCATGGTACAGAGCACCAGCCCATCCTATATATTGATGGCATCCCTGGACGCCGCCCGGCGGCAGATGGCCACCCAGGGGGAACAAATGCTGGAGCAGTCACTGCAGCTTGCCCGGCAATTGAGGGATAAAATAAATGAGCTGCCCCACTGTGAGGTGCTGAGCAGCTCCCACTTTAAAGATAAGGGCAGTGTTTTTATAGACAAGACCAGGCTGGTGATAAATGTACAAGCTTTAGGATTGACCGGATTTGAAGTTAAGGATATTTTATCAGCAAGCTACGGTGTGCAGGTGGAATTGGCGGATCACTGTAATGTGGTGGCCATAATGGGCTTAAAGGCCTGTAAGGATGATGGCCGGCGCCTGTACGAGGCCCTTAAGGATATGGATAAATATAAATCAAGCAGCAGAAAGGGCGGTAAGCCACTGCAGCCGCCCCCTGCCCAGGTGATCAGCTCCCCCCGCAGGGCATGGATGGGTAAAAGTAAAAGTATAGAGCTGGAAAAATCAGCCGGCAAGATCAGTGCAGACAGTGTTGCCGTCTATCCGCCGGGAATTCCGGCACTTTGCCCGGGGGAATTGATTAGCAAGGACATGGTAGAATATTTAGTGGAGGTGCGCAGTAGAAAACTGCACATACAAGGCTCCGGCGATACCAGCTTAAGATCCATTAGAGTGCTGGATCTATAATCAGTATTGTGAGGAATTTTTATGTCAGGAAAACTAATTGTTTTTGAAGGTATTGACGGGGCGGGAAAGAGCACCCAACTGTCTATGCTTTATCAATACCTGCAGCAAAGGGGTTATAATCTCATGACCACCAGGGAGCCGGGGGGCACTCCGGTGGGTGAAGAGGTGAGAAGTATTCTGCTCAATCCCCTCCATGGCGACCTGCAGCATCGTGCCGAGGCTTTTTTGTATGCCGCTGCCCGCTCCCAATTGGTTTACCAGGTAATTAAACCGGCCCTAAGGGAGGGGAAGATAGTATTATGCGATCGCTTTGTGGACTCAACAATGGCTTACCAGGGATATGGCAGGGGTATTTCCCGCAATTTTTTGCAGCAAATTAATGATTTAGCCACCGGGGGCTTACAGGCGGATTTGGTCTTGGTTTTTGATTTGCCGGTGGAAGAGAGTTTTAAGAGGGTAAATAAACGCAGCACCGGCGACAGGCTGGAGCAAGAGACCCACTCCTTTTTTCAGCGGGTACGGGAGGGGTATTTAGAAATAGCCAGGCAGCAATGTCACAATCATCTTGTAATGGACGCCTCCCTGTCGGTGGAAGAGCTACAGCGGCAGGTGAGAACGGTGGTGGACAATTTTATTGATGGGAAGCTTAGGGAAAGTGATTAGCTTTGATGAAATAATAGGCCATAAAGAGGCCCTTGACACCCTGTTAAAGGCCTTAAGGCTGCAGAGGGTTGCCCATGCCTATCTCTTTATGGGGCCTGCCGGCCTCGGGAAGACCACCACAGCCATGGCATTTGCTGCGTCCCTTTTATGTGAGCGGGCCCCGGACGGCAGTTTTTGTGGCAGCTGTAGAAGCTGCCGCCAAATAGAGGGGGGAAATAACCCCGACTTACAGGTGGTGGAGCCCTCAGGGGCCACAATAAAGCTTGAACAGGTAAAGCAGCTACAAAGGAACATAAACTACAAGTCTTACCAGGGCGGACGTCAGGTGTATTTAATTAAGCAGTGTGACACCATGACAGCGGAGGCCGCCAATTCTTTGCTTAAAACCCTGGAAGACCCCCCCGGCAATGCAGTCTTTATACTAATTACCTCTCGACCCTATGGAATACTACCCACCATTTCATCCCGCTGCCAAAACCTATGGTTTTACCCCTTGGCAAAGGACCTGGTAATGGCAGGTTTAAAACGCTACTCCCATGTTCAAGGGGACAGGGCGGCGGTAATAGCGGCCATGGCCGGCGGCAGCATAGGCAGGGCCCTTGAACTGGTGGATGAAGAGGTATATCTGACTAGAGAGCGGATGCTGGCGGTTTTTGAAAAAATAAGGGACGGGGACCTTGTGCAGCTGCTGGGGGAATCTGCAAGTCTTTCCGGCGACAGGGATGCGGCCCTGGGCTGGCTGCAGCTGTTACAATTATGGTTTCGGGACTTGCTTGTCTGGCAACAAACCAAGGACAAGTCTTTGATTATTAATATCGACCTTGAAGATCAAGTGGACAAATACGCAGGTGAGTATAGTACAGATCAATTAATGGATATGCTGAAGGATATAGAAAGGGCACGCTCCCGGTTAGAGGCCAAAGGGAACGGCAGGTTGGTGCTTGATGCTTTGCTGCTGAGGCTGGCTGATATACCGGAAGCAAAGGGAGGGTAAAATATTGGCTTATAAGGTGGTTGGTATTCGTTTTAAAAAAGCCGGCAAAATATATTTTTTTGATCCCGATGGCCTGGAGCTGCAAATAGGGGACCATGCCATTGTGGAAACCACCCGGGGGATTGAATATGGTCAAGTGGTGGCCGGCCCCGGTGAGGTGGAAGAGGATGAGGTGGTGGCGCCCTTAAAGAAGGTGCTGCGCAAGGCTACAGAGGAGGACAAGGCACAGCTGTCTTTAAATAAAGAAAAGGAAAAGGTCGCCTATCAGGTGGGTTTGGAAAAAATTGCTGCCCATGGGCTGCCCATGAAGCTGATCTCGGTGGAGCAGACCTTTGACGGCAACAAAATTATTTTTTATTTTACCGCCGACGGCCGTATTGATTTTAGGGAACTGGTGAAGGACCTGGCAGCGGTTTTTCGCACCAGGATAGAGTTGAGGCAAATCGGGGTGCGGGACGAAGCTAAAATGGTGGGCGGCCTGGGCTGCTGCGGCAGGGAATTGTGCTGTGCTTCCTGGCTGGCTGATTTTGCTCCCGTTTCAATTCGCATGGCCAAGGATCAAAATCTTTCCTTAAACCCTACAAAAATATCAGGGATTTGCGGGCGGTTGATGTGCTGCTTAAAATATGAAAACGATGTTTACGAGGAAGCCAAGGAACATTTTCCGGAGGTGGGCACCCTTGTTAACACTGCCGAGGGCGATGGTCGGGTGGTCGGTTTTAATATATTTAAAAAGACTGTCACGGTGGAAATAAAAGAAAACAAACATATTTTTGAGTTTCCTGTGGGGGATGTAGTAATAAAGAAGATAAAGGGTGAAAACAGTGGGGCCTCTACCCGGACGGATAGCTAGACTGGAATATATGATTAAAGAAGTGTTGGGTGAACTGGAAGACATAAAAAAGTTAGTGCGTTTATTGGAGCAGGAAAATGAAAAATTGCGCCATGAATTAACCCAGGCCTATAAACACTGTAAAAGGGAGGCCCAAAGGGCCGCTGAAACAGAGAAGACAGACAGGGATGAGCCCACCTTGCTGCGATTGTATAACGAGGGTTTTCATGTGTGTAACATTAAGTTTGCCCAAAGCAGGGAGGAAGAGTGTCTCTTTTGTTTGGGCCTCCTGCGCAGACAAGATGATGAGGTTGGTGAAAAGTAGTGGCCGGTAAATCCTGTGGAACACTGTACCTATGCGCCACTCCCATTGGCAACCTGGAGGATATCACCATTAGGGCCTTGACGGTGTTAAAAGAATGTGACCTAATTGCCGCAGAGGACACCAGGCATACAAGAAAGCTTCTCTCCCATTATGATATTCATACCAGGCTGATCAGTTATCATGCCCACAACGAACAAAGGCAGGGCGAAAGGATAATTGACATGCTCTTGCAGGGGCAAGATGTTGCGGTGGTAAGCGATGCGGGCATGCCCGGTATTTCCGATCCCGGGGCCCGGCTGGTGGAATTGGCCTTAGAGCATGGGATACCGGCGGTGCCTGTTCCCGGGGCCAGTGCTGTGATAGCGGGGCTGGTGGTTTCGGGTTTGCCCACGGCCCGTTTTGTATTTGAAGGTTTTTTGCCCTCTAACAAAAAGGGGCGCAGGCGTCATTTGGAAAAGATAAGGGGCGAACAACGCACCATGGTCTTTTATGAGTCACCGCACCGCCTCTTGGAAACCTTAAGGGACATGTGCAGTAAATTTGGCGGTGACAGACAGATTGCGGTGGCCCGGGAGTTAACTAAAAAGCACGAAGAAATTTACAGGGGAAGCCTGCACTTGGCAGTGAGCCACTTTGAGAAGGTACCCCCCCGGGGGGAATTTACCTTGGTGGTGGCCGGTTCAAGGGAAGAAGACAGGGCAGAATCCTTTGCAGACCTGCCGGTGGTTGATCATGTAAACCGGCTCATTGCCACAGGCATGGATAAAAAACAAGCCATCAAGGAAGTGGCTAAGCTGCGTGGTATGCCGAAAAGGGATGTATATAAGGCGGTGGAACAATAAAGGCGCGATTATCCGCGCCTGTGGTTTTTAACCGGAGTACATGTATTTATTTTACATGGCCTGTGTGCTTTCAACCATGGCATTGGCGCAATCTTTGCAGACTTGTTTGCCGTTAAACACAAAGACATCCGATGCGTTGCCACAGAAAACACAGGCCGGCTCATATTTTCTTAAAATAATTTTCTCGTTGTCTACATAAATCTCCAGGGCATCCTTTTCTTCAATTCCTAGGGTGCGGCGCAACTCGATGGGAATAACAACCCTGCCGAGCTCGTCCACCTTACGCACAATACCTGTGGATTTCATATTTTTTACCTCCCTTATACATATTTACCGCTTCGACAGTAAATGATAATATGTTACAAGTAAACAATACCAATGATTCCAGTAAAAGTCAATAATTATTTACACCAATAAATTAGGATTATTTTTTATGTACATACTATTAAGAATTAGGGAAAACTTGACAAAGGAGCCATTGCTGGGCTAGAATTTGAATGGACACCGCCCAATGATGGTTAAAGGTGGCAATACGGGTAACTCCGTCCCTAATTGGGGGACGGTTTTTTGTTATAATACCAGCGAATACATGAGGAGGATTTGGAGTGAATAAGAAAAGATTTTATATCACCACCCCCATTTATTATCCCAGTGATAAGCTACATATTGGGCATGCTTACACCACAGTGGCTGCCGACTCCATTGCCCGTTTTAAAAAAATTACCGGCCATGATGTATATTTTCTTACCGGCTCAGATGAGCACGGACAAAAGATAGAGCGCAGTGCCCAGGCAAAGGGACAAAGCCCCATAGATTATGTGGATAAGATTGTGGAAAGTTTTAAGCACCTTTGGGACAAACTGGACGTTGAATATAATGACTTTATTCGCACCACCGAGGACAGACACAAAAGGGTTGTACAAATGGTTATTGAGCAGCTCTACAAACAGGGAGACATATATAAGTCCTCCTATGAAGGATGGTACTGTACCCCCTGTGAAACCTTTTTTACCGAGTACCAATTGGTTGAAGGAAAGTGCCCGGACTGCAACAGGGAGGTTGAGCTGCTCCAGGAAGAAAGCTACTTTTTTAGAATGTCAAAATATGCTGACAGATGGCTAAAATACATTGAGGATAACCCTGATTTTATACAACCAACCTCAAGGCGAAACGAAATGATCTCTTTTGTCAAGCAGGGGCTGGAGGACCTTTGTGTTTCCAGAACAACCTTTGATTGGGGCATTAAGGTGCCCTTTGATCCAAAACATGTTGTATATGTATGGGTTGATGCCCTGACCAACTATATTTCTGCCTTGGGTTACGGCACAGAGGATGACCGCCTCTATCAAAAATATTGGCCGGCCAATGTGCATTTGGTGGGCAAGGATATTGTCCGCTTCCATACCATTATTTGGCCCATAATGTTGATGGCCCTTGATTTGCCCCTGCCCAAAAAGGTAATGGGCCACGGCTGGCTGCTTTTAGACAGCGGCAAAATGTCCAAGTCTAAGGGCAATGTTGTTGACCCCTTGGTATTGATAGAAAAGTACGGGGTGGATGCCATTCGCTACTACCTCTTGCGCGAGTTGCCTTTGGGTTCTGACGGCTATTACTCAGAGGAGGCATTGGCCAAGCGGATTAATGTTGACCTAGCCAATGATTACGGCAACCTCTTATCCCGTACCACACAAATGATCGGCAAGTACCAGCAGGGCCTGTTGCAAAAACCCCAGGCCCCAGGGGACTTGGATGCTGAATTGATTGATTTAGCCGCCCAGACCCCCCAGGCGGTGGAAGATGCCATGGAAAAACTGGAGATTTCCAATGCCCTGGCAAACATTTGGAAGTTGGTGGGTAGGGCCAACAAGTATTTGGAAGAGACCTCTCCCTGGGTCTTGGCCAAGGATGAAAGCCAGGCAGACAGGTTAAACACGGTCTTGTATAACGTCATGGAAGTGATACGTTTTGCCACCGTGATGATCAGCCCCTTTATGCCCAATATCCCGGGAAAAGTTTGGCCCCAGTTGGGAATTGAAGAGAAGCCTGAACTCCACACCTGGGAAAGTTTGAAATGGGGTCAGCTGCCTGGGGGCACAAAGGTGCACAAAGGGGAAGTCTTGTTCCCGCGGATAGACTTAACTAAGATATAGGGGATGTAAGATGAGTTTAATAGACAGTCATGCCCACCTTGACGACCGGCGCTTTGATGATGACCGTGACCGGGTCATCCGGGGGGCATACGAAGGCGGCGTAAAGAAAATAATTAATATTGGCCATGATCTTCCTTCCTCCGGCAGTTCTGTTCAATTGGCAGAAAAATACCCTTTTATCTATGCCACCGTGGGGATACATCCCCACGACGCCAAAAATGTGCCCGGGGATTATTTGCAGCAGCTGGAAGTTTATTTACAGCATCCCAAGGTGTTGGCGGTGGGGGAAATAGGATTAGACTACTATTATGACTTTTCACCAAGGGATAGGCAAAAAGAGGTCTTTGTGGAGCAGTTAAGGCTGGCCGAAAGAAAAAACATGCCGGTGGTAATACACCTGCGGGATGCCTACGGTGACTTTTTGGATATTATGAAGGAAGAAGGACCGCCTGCCGCCGGCGGGGTGATGCATTGTTACTCCGGCAGTTGGGAGCTTGCCCAGGCCTGTTTGAAGATGGGCTTTTACATTTCCTTTGCCGGGCCGGTTACCTTTAAAAATGCAGTGAAATTAAAGGAAGTGGCAAAAAAGGTACCCCTGGAAAGAATGCTGGTTGAAACGGACTGCCCATATTTAACGCCGGTGCCCCATCGGGGAAAAAGAAACCAACCTTTATATGTGCAGTATGTTGCTGAGGAGATTGCCAAGTTAAAGGATCTTTCAGTGGCGGAAGTAAGTAAGGCACTGTTGGATAATACCCTAAAGGTATTTAGAATTTCTGAGGGTGGTGGGGAAGCTGGGCCATAATACCGTCGGTTTGGTAATGGTGTTTACAGGTGACGGAAAGGGAAAGACCACCGCAGCCCTGGGCACCGCTCTGAGGGCCTGGGGCCAGGGTATGAGGGTGTGTGTGCTGCAGTTTATCAAGGGCAACTGGACCACCGGGGAAGAGAAGGCTATTAAATACCTAAATAAAGGTATAGAATTGCGCCGGTTTGGTGCCGGTTTTATAGACTTTAACGATGAAGAATCGGTGGCAAGGCATAAAAAAGATGCCAATGAAGGTTTGGCGGTGGCCCGGTTGGTGATTGAGTCAAGGCAGTATCAAATGGTGATATTGGATGAGATAAATTATGCCGTCAGTTATGGGTTGGTGGACAAGAATGAACTTGTTGATATTGTCAAGAACAAACCCAAAGATGTGCACCTGATCCTAACCGGCCGCAATGCGCCCCAAGAGATAATTGAAATTGCCGACCTGGTTACTAAAATGGATGCGGTTAAACACCCTTACAAGAAAGGCATAGCTGCCCAAAGGGGAATAGAGTATTAATTTAATATGATTGGGCTTTGTTGGTATTTCATTTATGGAAAAAAAGAGGGCCAGGAAAAATTTTCCCGGCCCTAAACTTTTGTGGAAAAAAATGTAATAATTATCGGTGCATAGGCATATATATATTTGAAAAGCCCATGGGTTTAAGCAGGGAGGGGAAATTATCAGTTTTAAGAGAGCAAGGGGCCTTTGGCAGCTTGACGGCCGGCGCTTATTGCTCCTATCGGTGTTGTTGGCAGTTATATTATTAACTAGACAGGGCTTTGGCGGTAAAGAGATAACAATAGAGGCCGACGGCCGGGTGCACCACCTATATACCTTGAGTAAGTCGGTGGAAGGAGCCCTGGCCCAGGCCGGTATAGATGTTAAGGGGCAGGATCTGGTGGAACCGCCGCCGGATTCAACCTTGAATCGCCGGCAAAAGATTAAGGTGGTGCGGGTGCTCCAGGAAAGGGAGATAATTGAAGAGGAGATTCCCTATGAAACGGTACGTCAAAGGGATGACCGTTTAGCTCAAGGTGTAGAGCAGGTTAAGCAGCAGGGAATTAAGGGAGTAAAAAGAAAGGTATTTGAAAGAGTTTACCATGACGGTGTTGAGGTGGCCAGGGAGCTGATAGAAGAAGAGCTAATTAGAAAGGCCCGGCCCCAGATAGTTTCGGTGGGAAATAGGCTTCCCTTGGCGAACAGGTCGCCGGAGGAATCCCGGCAGAATGCCGACACCTTTACCGTTGAAGCCACGGCATATACCTATACAGGCAGAAACACTGCCACCGGCATAGCTCCCCACCGGGGTGTAATAGCCGTTGACCCGCGGGTAATTCCCCTGGGCACTAAGCTCTATGTGGAGGGCTACGGTGAGGGGAAAGCCCTGGACACAGGTGGCTCCATTAAGGGCCACCGCATTGATGTCTTTTTTAACTCCAGGGAAGAGGCAATTAAGTGGGGTAGAAGGTCTGTGCAGGTGAAAATTATTGAATAATAGGTAATAAAATGGCAGACTCCCCCGCCTCCTGTTGTTGGGATGCGGTATTTGTTGTTAATTTTTGGCAGGAGACGGCCCCCTTATGTAGAACTACTTACCACATAGGAGGGGTGTGTATGGGTTGGGCAACGATTGACTGGCCTCCGAGAAATGGACATCCATTGAAACCAAAGTCAAAACTGAGAAAGAGGTTTATTAAAAGAATGGCTATTGTGCTGGTGGGCTTATTTTTTTTGCTGGCGGCACTCTATTACACCTTTTTAGTATATGGCCATGTGGAATGGCCTTACCCGGCTAATATGATTCAAAAGGAGCTAGCTGAAATAAAAAACAATTGGCCACTTAACCATAAGTGGACGGCACCCACCTGGATACGGGAAATTCTGCCAGGGGACGGGGGACAATTTTGACCAAGGCCGGGTGGTGACATGGGAGCGGGCGACTCTTGCCCGCTTTTTTTGTTTTTAGTATGTAAAAAAAGTTAACCTAAGCAGTTTAAGGGGTTATAATAGTATTAAATACTACATGGAAGAGAGGTTTACAGTGGGAGAGCTGACTTCACCCAAAAAAGTAAGGGAAATTTTAAGCCGCTATCACTTTAAAACCCGTAAAAGTTTGGGTCAAAATTTTTTAGTAGACAATAATATTATCAGCAAAATTGTCTCCGCCGCAGAAATTACCGATCAGGATCTGGTTGTTGAAATCGGTCCCGGCCTAGGGGTGCTCACAAGTGCTTTAGCCCAGCGGGCCCAAAAGGTTGTGGCCCTGGAGCTTGACAATAAACTGATACCCATACTGGAAGAAACCTTGGCTTCACATAAAAACATTGAAGTGGTGCCCGCTGACGCCATGGAAGTAAACTTTGACCAATTGGTTCATGAAAAAACAAGGGGCAGCTTTGGAGGCGGTGCAAAAGGTTATAAGGTGGTGGCAAATCTGCCCTATTATATAACCACACCCCTGATAATGCATATGCTTACCAATAATTTTAATATCAATAGTATGGTGTTAATGATGCAGCGGGAGGTGGCCCGGCGTTTGGCCGCTGCCCCCGGCAATAAAGATTACGGGTCATTGACGGTGGCCGTTCAGTACTATACCGAAGCCAGTTTGGCCTTTGGTGTACCCCGGACGGTTTTTTATCCACAGCCGGAAGTTGATTCGGCCGTTGTTAAATTGACAAAAAGAAAAAGCCCGGCGGTTGAAGTTGTTGACCAGGAACTTTTTTTCAAGGTGGTAAGGGCCGCCTTTGGTAAAAGGAGAAAAACAATATTAAATGCCCTATCCAGTTCCAATATAGGGGCAACAAAGGAGCAGGTGGACCTCTTGCTGGGTCAATCGGGTATTGATCCAAAACGCCGGGGAGAAACGCTGACCCTGGAGGAGTTTGCACTGTTATCCAATAATTTTTATACCATGGGGATTTTCTAAGGCATTTTTATAATTTGAATAAGAAAAATTAAAGGCAGGAGCGGTGTTATGGATTTTATCAGCCCAACCAAAGGAAAAATGACTTTTGATCAAATGATGGCGGATATAATGAAATATATTACCGGTCTGCCTGATTCCAGCTATAAAATAATCATTGGCACGGACTCCCAGGTGAGAAAGGATACCTGCTTTGTCACTGCAGTTATTGTGCACCGCTTGGGTAAGGGGGCCAAGTATTATTACCGTAAAAAAGAAGAACGAAAAATTAAAAGCCTAAGGCAAAAAATATTTTTTGAAACGGCACTGAGTTTGGAGGTGGGCGGTTTGGTGGCCCGCTACTTATCCGAAACCGGTCATGAGGATCAAGAGGTGGAAATACATATTGATGTGGGTAAAAAAGGGGAAACAAAGGATTTGATTAGGGAAGTGGTGGGCATGGTATTGGGCAGCGGTTTTCAGCCCAAAATAAAACCCGATGCCTTCGGTGCTTCCAGTGTGGCAGATAAACACAGTAAGTAGTTAAGGGCGCAAAAAGGCGCCCTTATTTTTTACCCCTTGGGCACCAATTAAGATGGCAAATTATTACTTTATTTCATAAGATACAAAAAACAAACTTGCCGTGTTATGGGGGTGGGTAAGGGTTGAAAATAAAAAAGGGGGATATAGTGGTTCGGAAATCCTATTCTAGGGACATTTGTTTTAAGGTTGTTGATTTTTTAAATACCCATGAAAACAAAAAATTAGTCTTATTAAAGGGTATCGATATCAGACTGTGTGCCGATGCACCCATTGAAGATCTGGAACCGGTGGACAGTCAAACTTATTTGAAAATAAGGGATAATGACCTTAAAAACTGTGAAAGCCAGGTTAAGTTTATTTTAAAGAAAAGAAATTTAGAGCGCTACCAAAGAACAAGTTACCACCTGGGAAACAAAAGACTATTGGGCCCCGCAATCCCGGTGGCAATAAAAGGAAAAAAACATAGAATAATATAAACAGTACAGGGGGGGCAATTAAATGGCAAACATTAATGTTGGTGACATTGTGAGCAGAAAATCCTATGGCAAAGATCTTTTTTTTAAGGTAATAGATATAAAAACCAATAAGCAAAAACAAATTGAAGCCCGCTTGAAAGGATTGGATTTACGGCTGGTGGCCAGCTCACCTGTGGATGATTTAGAAAAAGTCAATGCCGCGGCGGTGGCCAATTATTGGCGTACGGTTATTAAAAAAAATAATGATCAAATGAAGCGGGTATTTAGACGCCGCATGAAGGAAAGGGAGAAATATCTGGCCCGGGCAATTAAAAAACTTGAGGGCGGTAAGGAAGAAAAAATAGAATCCTTTGATATGCCGGGCAGTGTGCTGCATATTGACGGCGATGCAGATTACTTAAACCTATGCATGACCACCTACAGCCAGATGGGTATACCTGCCCATGGGTATAACATTGCCGAGGATTTACAGCATGAAAAAGTTATTCAATATCTAGAGGAGCACCGCCCGGATATACTGGTGATAACCGGCCACGACGGATTTATCAAGGGGAAAAAAGATTATCGGGATATAAAAAATTATCACAACTCGCAAAACTTTATTAAGACGGTAAAGGCGGCCCGCCGCTATGAAAAAAACATGGACGATTTAATTATCTTTGCGGGGGCCTGCCAATCCCACTATGAGGCAATTTTGCAGGCCGGTGCTAACTTTGCCAGTTCACCCAAGAGAGTATTAATTCACGCCTTTGATCCGGTATTTGTGGCTGAAAAAATAGCCTTTACCTCCATATACGATCCTATTCCCTTAAAGGACATCATTTCCGGCACCATCACAGGCTTTGACGGCATCGGCGGCTTTGAAATACCCGCAGTCTAATCCAAAAAACAAAAACAGAAGACAGACTAAATAATTTGAAGAATATGGAAGTACAAGGCAGCTGTTTTTAACAGAGGGCCGAAAACAATAAAATTACTAATTTGCCATCATTTGGTAACATTAAGGCATAAACAATTAAAAGCATGGAAATTACCTTTCAAGTGCCCACTGAAGTAATTGTTCAACTGCCGGTCGGCAAGTTGCCTGTGGGGGTAAACAAAGGGGTAATTTTCAAGGGGCTTATACAATAGATTGTAATAAAGGATCTTAGAGGTGCCCGGCGCCATTGAAGTAATGAGGTAAATTAAGGGGCGTAAACCCAAAATAAAGGGTGCGGCAGAGGCGCTGAAAACATTAGACAACTGAATAAAAACTTTATACTTTGTAAAAAAGGGAAATCTTTGGACAAGAGAGGGTGTCGGTTATGCTGAAAAAGATTGCTTATATAGAGGTGAACAACTTTTTAAAGGCGGGTGACCCTAAAATACCTTTGCTGGCCAAGGGGGTTAAAGAAGAGTCCTTGGGCGGTGTAAGGGCACCGGAGTATTCTGCGGAGGGCGAAAAAGGAAGTAGATACCCAATGGTGAGGGCAGGTCCAACTTAAGGCCAAAGGGACAAAGGGGGAGGGATGCCATGGAGAAGGCATTAATTACCTTTTATGATGGCTCATCATCGTTGCCGGCCGTCATTTCTGCTGACAACTCCGGGCCGGATAATATTTCCCATAAAATTTCCAAAAGCTCATCTTGGTTTAATTTATCAGGCTGATAAATCTTAATTACTTTCATTTTAACACCTCGCTTTATACAAGGTATGCCCCCAGGCGGGCAAAATTTCCGGGAGGATGATTATTTGAAGGTAGCTGTCTATTGTCGGGTTTCCACTGAGGATCAGGCAGATGCTAAAACCATTGAAAACCAAGTGGCCTTTGCTAAAAAGTACTGTGATTTACACGGTTTGCAGGTGCATAATTTTTACCTTGATGATGGGGTCAGTGGTTCAATACCGGTGGAAGAGCGTCCGGCAGGACAAGCGATGCTGGCTGACGCAAAGGAGGGTTTTTTTCAGGCGGTATATGTATACCGGTTAGACCGCCTGGCACGGACAACTTTAGATATATTAACTACCCACCATAGACTGGCTAAGCTAAACATAGGCTTAAAAAGCATGACAGAAAACTTTGATACATCAACTCCCAGCGGCAAGTTCTTTTTGACAACTTTGGCAGGTATTGCCGAAATTGAAAGATCAACCATAGCCGAAAGAATGAGGTTAGGCAAAGAAAGGGCGGTTAAAGAGGGGAGGTGGCCGGGGGGGCCGCCTCCGTATGGGTACCGGGTCAGACGAAAAAGACTAGAAATATTTGAGCCCGAGGCTGCAATTGTCAGAAAGATTTTTTCCTTATACACCGATCGGCGCATGAATACCGTTTCCATTGCCGATTATTTAACGGCCTTGGGCTATGAAACACCGGGAGGCAGTAGAAAAAAAGGCAGCGCCGGTGTGTGGCGCAGCAGTGGGGTTTGGGGGATATTGACTAACCCTGCTTATAAAGGAACTTTTATTTATGGAAAGCAAAGACCCGCTGAAAAACAAGAAGGGTTTGCCTGCCCTGCCATTGTAAATGATAAACAGTGGGAAAGGGCACAGCAAAGGTTAAAGGAAAATTTTTTTAATGCCGGGCGCAATGCAAAACGCCATTATTTATTGAGAGGTTTAATAAGGTGCGGCGTCTGCGGTCGGAACTATTGTGGGGACGGCAGCCACAGTAAAGGCAGATACCATTACTACCGATGCACCGGAAACTCCTCCTTTCGGGGAAAACTTGTGGATAAATGTCCTGCGAAATCTGTAAGGGCAGATCAATTGGAGCAAATTGTCTGGCAGGATATTTTAAACTACATTTTAAAAAACGATAATTTGATAAAAAAACTGCAGTTAGCCGTCAATTCCAGACAACCGGAAGGCGACCTTGACAGAGAGGCTAAAGTAATAAAAAAGGCCCTGTTGGATAAGGAACGGGAAAAAGGCAGGGTGCTCACCTTATTTCGCAAGGGGTTAATTAACGACAGTGAAATTGAAAAAGAACTTGAGGACCTGGCCAAGGATTTTGCGGTTTTACAAGAAAGGCTGAGCCGGTTTAAACTGCAAAAAACTGCCCAGGATAAGGCATTGAACCGGCAGCTTGATATGGCTGATACCGTTAAGCTGCTGGAGAAAAAAGTATTAAAGGCCGATATTTTATTAAAGAGGAAACTAATATCTGCCTTGGTAGCTTCAATAACAGTTAATACCGTAAAAGAGGATGGCAAAGAGGCTCCACTGATAACAATATCCTATTCTTTTCCGGAATGTATTCCCGGTGCTGAAACGCGCGGTAAGCACCGTTTAGGAATACCAAAATCATCATATTGATCAGACACCCCTTTTGGCAAGATTGCATACCATGGTTTAAGCAATTTGTCGAAAGGGGTTTGTTCTATGGATAGATACCTTAATGCTTTACAAAAATTTAGAAAGAAAATACTGGAGCGGGATAATGTGGTGGGGGTAGGTGTGGGGCAAAAAGAAGTTAAATATATGCGCACCAAACAGCTATCCCTGGTGGTCCTTGTGGAGAAAAAATTGCCGCCGGAAAATTTAAAGAGAAGTCATCTTGTTCCCAGCCGGCTGGAAGGGGTAGATACTGACGTCATTGAAGTGGGACAAATTAAAATGCTCAGCGACCGCAACAAGGAGCTGAGGCCCGCTCTGCCGGGATGCAGCATTGCTCACTACCGTGTTACCGCCGGCACCTTCGGCGCCGTAGTTCGTGACCGCAGAACGGGGGAAAGACTAATTTTGTCTAACAACCATGTACTGGCTAACAGTTCAAATGGATATGACGGGCGCTGTGCCATTGGCGATGCCATACTGCAGCCGGGGTCCTATGACGGGGGTGATGACCGGCACCGAATTGCCACCCTGGCCAGATTTGTGCCCATTAATCGGGGCTCCGAGGAAAAGCAGGCCACCTGTGCCCTTGCCCGGAGCTTCTCAACCCTTACCAGCGCCTTAGTGGGTGTCCTTAGGCCAAACTATCGGATTAAGGTTTATAAAAGTGTTAATCAGCCCAATACCGTAGACTGTGCCGTGGCCAGGCCGGACAGACCGGATGTAATTGGCAGTGAAATAATGGGCCTTGGTACCGTGCAGGGTGTAGCCGATGTAAAACCGGGTATGACAGTGAAGAAAAGCGGCAGAACCACCGGCGTTTCCAGAGGAACGGTAAAAACCATTGGAACTTCTTTAAAGGTCCAAATGGATGGCGGTAAAGAGTCGGTTTTATTTACAGACCAAATAACGGCAGATTTGGGCTCAAAGGGCGGCGACAGCGGTTCACTGGTCTTGACCGAGGATAATTATGCCGTGGGCCTCCTCTTTGCCGGGTCGGATAGGATAACCGTATTTAACCGCATTCAAAATGTGCTGGATGCCTTGGAGGTGGACTTTTAAAAGAAAAAATAAGAGTAAAAAACAGGACCTTCCCAGGAAAAACACCGGCGGAGGTCCTGTTTTCTACGCCGCAATGGCTGCCTAGAGGTGGTGAGTATTTCCATTGATTTCTTAACTAGGAAATTGATATGATGATTAACGAACAACCCTGTAAAAAAAATAAGGAAGGGGAGAGAAATTTTGTCGTTAAGAAATGCATTGGCTACCCTATTTGCTACCCTGGTTTTTTTAGTGATGGTTGTTCCCATGGCGTCAGCAGAGGCGTCGCAGGCTAGCCCGGCAGAGCGGCAGGTTGTAAATATGATTAACCAGTCCCGTAACAACAGCGGGGTTTCCGCACTGGAGCTTGATGCTGCCCTGACCAAGGCTGCCCAAGAGCAGGCCAAGCAGTTAGCTAACAATTATGCCAGAGACTATGGCACCTTGAACAACTTAATGAGAAGCGGCGATTACAAGAATGTAAGCGCCAGTGTGCTGCGCGGTTCCAATGTGGAATATGGCGTAAAAATGCAGTTGGCACGCAATGGCAATGCGGCCCTAAGCAGTCAATACAAGCTGGTTGGGGTAGGAATTGCCGACTGCAAATTATTTGGCAAGGTATGTGTACAAGTATTTGCCGGTGGGCAGTCTGCCCCCAGTGGGCCGCAGGCTGAACCGCAGCCACAACCACAGCAGCCAAAAGCTGAGCAGCAGCCGCAGCCACAACCACAGCAGCCAAAGACTGAGCAGCAGCCGCAGCCACAGCCGCAACCACAGGCTCAGCAAGGGACAATGGGCGATTTTCAAAAAAGGGTTGTTGAACTGGTGAATCGGGAAAGGGCTAACAATGGACTAAGCCCCTTGGTGGCAAAGTCAGACTTAAACAGGGTTGCCCAGGTGAAAGCAGAGGATATGGCCGGCAACAGGTACTTTAGCCACACTTCTCCTACCTACGGTTCACCCTTTGATATGATGAGACAGTTTGGTATCAACTATACCCGTGCAGGGGAAAACATAGCCATGGGGTACCGTACCCCGGAAAGCGTGATGGAGGGTTGGATGAACAGCCCCGGTCACAGGGCAAACATCTTAAATCCGCACTTTACTGAAATAGGTGTAGGATTTGCAGGGAACGGCAACTATTGGGTGCAGCTCTTTGCACGCCGTTAATTGTGGGAAATTAATTAGTTAATCTATGTGGGAAAAGTTTTTTTAAGAGGGGGTTAAGCCCCCTCTTTTTTTATTTCAATGGCCCTGTAAGGGCCAAGCCCTCCGGCCTTACACCATATATAAGCAAGGACAGGGGCGGCGGGGGGCGCCGCCCGGCAGCCCACTAATAAAGTTTGCTTTAACAACATAATTTTGTGCACATATGATAGCTGCCCTCATATATTAGTAAGAGAATTTTATCGGAAAGGAGGGCCGATGATGAAAAAAACACGAAAAAACAAGCAGTGGCAAAGAGAAAACCATCGACCCCTTACCACCGAGCGCAGCATAAGGATTAATTGCCTGGTGTCTGAAAAGAAAGAGAAAACCATTGTTCGGCATAAAATAACCATACCGGATCACCTACCCCCCTTGGCTGAGATATTGTCGGCAAACCACGCCATCATTGTGGATACCGTTGAGATTGTCAAGGGTATTGTGGTTGTGGATGGGGTGATTTATATACAGATTACCTATTCTTCGGCAGCTGATAATCACAAACATCAATACCAGGTCACCGTTCCCTACAGTGATTTTATAAATATTGCGGAAGCTGAGGAAGGCATGACTGCCACAGTAAATGCGGTCATTGAAGACCTCAGTTTTACAAGCCCTGCCGAGGAAAGACCGGCACTTACCCTTGATGTAAGGGTCAGCACCCGGGCCAGGGTATATAAGGTGCAGCAGTTAAATATACTTGTGGATGTGGCGGAACCCTGCAGTGCCCAAAGGGACTGTATGTCCTTTAATCAAGTGGTGGGTATGGCAAGATTGGATTTTGAGCAAAGAGAAGAAATTAATATTCCCGACACCAAGCCTGAAATAAAGGAAATATTGAGCTTTAAATGCACACCGGTGCTGCAAAACTACAGGGCCGATTTTGGGGCAATAACCGTTAACGGCTGGCTGAAAATAGAACTGCTTTATTTAGACAACCGGGACAAAGAACAGCTTTTACAGCGCTTAAAAGCTTTTAGCACCCTGATTCCCCTAGCTGAAGCCCGACCGGAGCAGGTGCCTGAAGTACATATATGTTCATACACCTCAAGCCTTGACAGGGTTTATGAAAATAAGTGCCTGTGCAAGGTAGAATGTAAAATGGCCCTTTTTGCCTGTGTTCTACAGGCACAGCGGCTGAAGGTGGTAAGCAAAATCGAAGACTGTAATGCTGAGCTTCTTTCCCAAGATATAAGCTATGAAAGTTTGCAGTCCATTAAAAATACTGAAGTGGTTATAAGGGATGTGAGCCCGGCACCGGAAGAAAAATGTGAGGTGAAGGATGTTCGGGTCGGACCGGTAGCAATCACCTCCGCCGACCTGGTAAAGGGAAAGGCTTTAATACGCGGCTCGGTGGAGTTTGTAATTAATTATACCTTGGCCGGGGCATCCCATGGGGGCAATTTATACCGCAAAGTTCCGTTTAAGTCAGTGGTAAGGGTTAAGTCCTTGGATAAGGAGAGCAGGGTAGATGCCTTACCCATAGTAAACTCTGTCCAGGCGGCGGTTTATAATGGAAAGCTAACCCTTGATGCTTTAATCGGTATTCTGGTGCGCCAGCTATGCTTAACAAATCAAAGGGTAATTACCGGGGCGAAATTTATAGGGCAGGCACCCGGCCCTTTGGCGGCAGATGAAATTAGTTTTTTATACCGGGTTAAAAAAGGCGAGTCTTTAGAAAGCATAGCAAAAAGATTTGGCACCACCGTAGAAAGTATTATTAGGTTAAATGGGAAAAGGGTGCTTAAAGGCCCCTTGGAAAATGAAGGCATTCGCATTCCCTGCCAGGTGAAGAATGGGGCTAAATAATTGTAAGGGGAGGTTGTATATGTGGAACAAAGCGGTTTGGAAAAAACAGTTGCAGATTTACTTGAAATGCAGTCAAAACACGGTTTAGATCAGGTAAGTTTGCTGGTGATGCTTAGCTTAGTAAATCTAATGGGGATAATAAATATTTTACAAAACAAGGCAATTGACCTGCCTGTGGAAAAGGCTTCGGCCGCCGGTACCGAAAAAGAAGGCCAGTCAGACTGCCATGCCGGCGCCGATTTAATGCAATTGGTGCAGCAGGCGGCAAGCGGTAGAATAAACCCTGCCCAACTAATTGGCATGCTAGGTAACCAGGGAGGCCAGATGCCTAATTCTGCCGCTTTAATGGGTTTATTATCCCAATTAATGCAGCCGGCGCCCCCTGTGCCCCCGGCCGTACCTTTTCCTGCCAAAGAAAGGTCTAAAATACAGAAAAAAGTTAAAGAGGCAAAGGATACATCTTTAGGCCAAGAAAAGAAGGCCGGGGAGAAAGAGGAGTGCAGCGGCCAGTCCGGCCAAAAACCAATCTTGAAGTGGGACCCCAGACTGGGATAATTTAAGGAGGTTAAAAGATGTTAGGAAACATGGGTCAAATTATGAATCAAATACAAAAAATTCAAGATGAAATCCAAAGAATGACAGTTGAAGTAACATCTTCCGACGGAGCTGTTATGGTTGTTATGAACGGTAAGCAAGAGGTGGTGTCTGTGGTATTAAATCAACAGGCCATCAGAAATTTAGAGGTTAGTCAACTGGAAAACAGTATGGTGGAGGTGCTAAACAATGCCATGGCCCAATCAAGGGCAGCGGTAAAGGATAAGTTATCCCAAGTCACGGGGCTGAATATTAACGGTTTAATGAATATGTTTACTTAATTTGTAAGGGCTCGATAGACAATCGAGCCCTTACCCTATTGATCAATACCTTCATTGAGTTTCATGGCCGTGTGAAATTCGTTTATGCCTGCCCGCATCATTTTTACGGCGTTAAGGCTGCCGCTGAGCAGGTTAGTTACATAATGCAGCCGAGATTCAAAGTCCCGGTTGGTTCCGAGCATCAGTAAAATGAGAATAAGAAAAAGTGTATAGGCGTTGGGCTGTAGTTGTGCTTGCTGTTCTGTTGTGTAATAATGCACTGCTTTTACCCCCCTTCGTAATCGGTGATCGATTTGCTAACTTAGTTTACGTGTCTGGGGCACAGAATGTTACGGGCCATGGTCTGAGAAAAAAGGAAACATATTGACAAAGTTAACATATATTGTAAATGCAATGTTTTTTACTTGACAAAACTGAGCTTTATGTATGAAGGGAAAAAGGACGGTGTAAGGGGGTGAGTAATTGAGTTTTTGGGATATGACAAAGCTGGCCTCCCAATATAAGGAGGTGAAACGGGCCTTGGCCCAAATTGAGGTTGAAACTGTATCAAGAAGGGGCAATGTTCAGGTGCTGATAAATGGGCAGCAAGAGGTGCTGGCGGTTAGGCTTAACCCCCATTGGTTAAATAATGCGGCAGCCTTGGAAATTGCAGGGGAGCTAAGGGAAACTTTTAATAGGGCCCAGCAGCAAACAAAGGAAAGAACCAGGGCAGCGGTAAATAAAATCACCGGGCTGGACCCGGAAGCTCTCAAGGGGGTTTTTTAACGGCTCAGCCCTTACAGGCATTGTCTGTCAGCTGAATCTTGTGCGGCAGGCCTTTGGGCCTGCTGTTATTTTTTTAAAAGTTGCCCATACAATTGTAACAATAACTGTTATTTCTACGTATTGTACAGTATGGTAATTCACCCGCTGCCAGATTTAAGGAAAGGAGGGCGTTAGATGACAGTACAAAATGCTTTAGCAATGAAATTTTGCCCCGGTTACTTTAATGTGGTGGCAGTTTGTATCTGTCTTGCTCTTTTGGTGCTGGCGTCAGTGCTGCTTGGTTTAAGCATTATTGGTTTATCGACCTTTATCTTCTTAATTATATTAGCCTTGTTAATATTTATCTTCTTCTAGTTTTTGTGCAAAAAAATGAATCTAGCTGTAACAGATATTGGAACGCGCTCATATTGTATGACTAGAACGAATTCCCGGGATTATCGTTCAAGTACATTAAAGTCAATAAACAAGGGAGGAATTTAGAATGGCTAACGTTGTTGAAGCCATGAAGGAAGTGGGTACTTCTAGCTCGTTTGGCGGTTTAGTCAGATGCTGCTGCTTGCTTTTAGCAGGGTTTATCATTGGAGTGGCTCTATTCTTCTGCGGCTTACTTGACTGGAAACTGTTAGGTGTATGGCTCTTCCTGATGCTGGCCATAGTTTGCTGCTGTATGTACTGGTGCTAAGTTACAGTTAAGTGATGTGGTAGTCTAACTGCTAAGGGCTACACAGTTGTGTAGCCCTTTAACTGACTTATTAGGCAAATAAAAGCCGGGTGAACCCTGTCTGCCCCATGGAAATTTGCAGCATAGGGCAGTGCCGTCGGCCGCCGGTCCCTAAAGGGCTTTTCATTTGTGGCTGTGCCCATGGGCATGGCCGCTTAACCAGAAACTCTCCAGGAAAGGAGTGATTTCGTTGAATAAAAACCAGGCTAAGTTAAATGAAACACTGGAACGTTTATTGGATAGAATTGAATCCTACCATGCAGAAAAGCACCACGATGTACATCAATCATCTCTGGTCTTTGACAGGCTGGATAAGTTAGTGCAGAGCATGTCCCGTATAGAGTCCCAGCAAAGCTCTGAAAGGATACTTTCCGAGAAAATTGATGAGGTGACAAAACATATAGATAAAATAATGACCCAGCAAGCCAAGCAAGAAAAGCAGTTGGAGTTTGAGGACACCATCCGTAAAGTTCTGCACGGGGCAAAAATTACCGGCAAGGTAATTGAAACAGTGGCCAGCAGTGCCGATGTGATGTTTAATACCATCTCCCACCTAGTTAAGGACGACGGTAAGGGCAAAAAACAAAAGGCTAATACCGAGGAACTGGACCTGGCAAATTTATTAAAACCAATTAACTCCTTAATACAAGGTTTTGCTGCGGTGGGTTCAACAAGCAAAGGTAATTATGACAGTACAGAGACTGAAACAGAAGAAAAAGAAGAAAATAAAGCTGAATAATTTAGGGGTGTAAAACTTGGAAAAAATTATCATATTTAAAAAGCCGGTGTTCACCAGGCAGGGCCCAATTCCTGAACTGCTTTATTTGTTGTCCAGATCGGGTGCCAATAGGGTTCAACATTTGTCACTGGTGAACGGTGTGGTTTGTGACTTGCCTTTGGGTATGGAAAAAGATTTTATTAATAATCCTGACGTGATGGCGGTGGAAGATAATTTACAGGTAAAACTTGACCCCGTAAAGGCCGAAAGTCTATGGCCCTTTGGCCCGCCCAAGGGAGACGGCCAAATTATACCCTGGGGGGTCAACAGGATCGGTGCTAACAGGGTATGGGCCCATGCCCGCGGTCATAAGGTTAAGGTGGCCGTTCTAGACAGTGGTATTGATTCCGAGCATAGGGATTTAAAGGCCAATATTAAAGGTGGGGCAAACATTATCAGTCCAAATCAAAGCCCCATTGACGACAACGGCCACGGCACCCATGTGGCCGGCACCATAGGGGCTGCAGATAACGGTGTCGGGGTGATTGGTGTTGCGCCCCTGGTTAGTTTATATTCGGTAAAAATAATTAATCGCAATGGCAGCGGAACCCTGGCTGATATAATTAAGGGTTTAGACTGGTGTGTCAAAAATAGAATGCAGGTGGTAAACTTAAGTGTGGGAACAAAGGGAAACAGTGTGGCCCTAAGACGGGCGGTGGAGCAAACCGCTGCACGGGGAGTTATAATGGTGGCGGCGGCGGGCAATGACGGATCCGGCAAGTCTGTGGATTTCCCGGCGGCTTTTCCCGGTGTTATTGCGGTGGGTTCAATTGATGAAAGCGACCGCCTATCGCCCTTTTCTAACCATGGCCCTGGCTTGACGGTGGTGGCGCCGGGTTCCTCTGTTTATTCAACGGCCCGGGGCGGGGGTTATGAGCGCTTGAGCGGAACATCCATGGCAGCACCCCATGTTACAGGCACCATAGCTTTGGCCTTACAGATTAATCCAAGACTAAACCTGCAGCAAATTACGGAGCTGCTAAAGGGCAGCAGTCAAAAATTATCTTCCTTATCTGCAGAGGAACAAGGATATGGCTTGGTTAATGCTGAGCGTATGCTGTCAATGGTGCGTTAAAAGGTGGGCCAATAAAATACCCTTAATAAAATACCCTTATTATTTTTGTTAAATTATTCCTAAGTGACATATATGGATGCACTTAGGATTTTGCTTTTTGGGGCGCAGGTATACTGGGCTGTAAAGCTTTTTCTTACTGACGGAGGGAATAAAAGCAAATTTAGGTGAAAGAATAAATTCAGCGCCGGTCTTTATAAAACTTTGATTTGAATGGGGGTAAGCGGATTGACCAATGAAGTATATAAGGTGGGCGGTCTGTTTAAAAGAGAAGACAAAGAAGAAATTGAAACCTATCTTAGCCAAATTGACGGTGTTAAAAAGGTAGAAGCTGATCTTGAGGATAAAACCGTTGCCGTCAGTTTTGATCCCTCGGTGGTGCAATCTGATTGGATACGGGAGACCCTGCAGTCCTTAGGGCATGATACTTATTCTATACATTAATAATGGCGGGCTTTTAAAGCCTGCCCTATTTAATTTGCGAAGGCATAAGAAAAACCATGTGGCCTAGGCCTGGGCCTAAAAGACTTGCACCAAGGGTACAGGTGCCACCGGTGGGCAAGTCTTCTATAACACAAAGGCAAGTTTTAGGGGGGATGCAATGGATGTCAGGATTGTGGCCCTAATAGTGGCAGCCTTGGCCGGGGCAACAATGGCGGTACAGGGAACCTTGAACTCCGCCCTGGGCAAGGCAGTGGGCTTATGGGAAATGACTTTAATAGTGCATGTAATAGGTGCAGCCATAGCCGCCGTGCTGGTATTCTTATTTAAGATGGGTACCCTTGATTTGGCCAAGTGGGCCACCGCTCCTTGGTACACCTACCTGGGCGGGGCATTAAGTTTGTTAATAATATATGCCGTGGCCCGCTCAATACCTAAAATAGGAGTTGCGCCGGCCACCACCGCCATTGTTTTTTGCCAGATACTGACCGCCGGTTTAATTGATCATTTTGGTTTATTTGGCCTGCAGCGGGTATCTTTCAGTTGGTACCGGGCAGTGGGAGTGGTTTTAATGGCAGTGGGTGCCTGGCTGATACTATTTAGAAGTAATTAAGCATCCCCCGGGATGCTTAATTTTATGGCCGGAAACTGTTTCTTGGAGGTATATATATTTCTTGGCCGGGGTAAATGATGTTGGGGTGCATTAAACGGTTATACTCCATTACCCGCTGTACCGGCAGGCCAAAGCGGCGGGCTATGGACCAAAGGGTATCCCCGGGCTGGACAATATACCTGGTTACCTCCTCATCCGGGTATTGATCTTCATTTGTAAAATCGCCGGCAAAGTCGTCCGGGCCTGCATAGTCATCCAAGGCTTCTTCTCCATAGGCTTCTTCCCCATACTCCTCCCCTTGGTCTTCCTTTAAGGGCAGCTCCGGCTGTGTCAAAAGTTCCTCTTCCGGAGAGGGCTGGGCATAACCCTGGTTAGGCAGCTGATAATTGTCGGTTACCGTGGTGATGTGTACCGGGGTGCCGATATTAACCAGGGAAAAGAGCTCTTCTATATGCTCGTTATGCAGTCGAATACATCCGTTGGTCACCTCCCTGCCTATGGAAGAAGGGTCATTGGTGCCATGGATACCGTAGTTTCCTTCGCTTACCGAAAGGCCAAGCCACCTTGTACCCAACATTCCCCCGGGGTGGTAAATTTTGGTGACAACTTTATACCGGCCTGTGGGGGTAGGTGTTGCGACGGCACCCACAGCAACGGGAAAGCTTTTTTCTAACTGATTTCTAATATATAGGTGTAAACTTTTAAGGGTGGTATTAATCAGCAAAAACCTTGAGGCGCTAAAGCCGGGCGTACTCAATTAAACATTCCTCCTCGCTGAATTTGTGGTATCCTGCGTTAAGTTTAGGGTAATATTGGTTATGTTATGAATATATGACTTTATGAGGAAAAAATGCCTTAAAATTGGTAAGAGGCAGGAATTCAACTCTTCTTAAGCCAATTAAACCTTTGAAAGGTGGCATCGGGGGGGTTAGCTTGATATGGAAGTTATAAGGGCAAAGGCCTGTGCAAAAATAAATCTTACCTTAAAGGTGTTAGGAAAAAGGAATGACGGTTATCATCAGGTGGAAATGATCATGCAATCATTAAAATTGCATGACGAGATGGTCTTTTATCCCGGTGGTGCCGGTATAGAATTGGCTGTGGAAGGGGCTGTTCCCCCGGGGGAAGATAATATTGTATATCAGGCCGCCCGGCTCTTAATGCAGTATAGCGGCCGGCAAAGGGGAGCCTCTATTACCTTGAAAAAAAATATACCGGTGGCAGCCGGCCTGGCGGGGGGATCCGCCGACGCGGCAGCCACCCTTTTGGCATTAAACAAATTGTGGGATTTAAAACTTACCGATAAAGAGTTGTTTATGTTAGCGGCAAAGCTGGGTTCTGACATTCCCTTTTGTTTAATGGGGGGTACCGCCTTGGCCGGGGGACGGGGAGAAGAACTGACCAAGCTTTCCCCGGCACCGGAAATGGGAGTGGTGTTGGTAAAGCCCCCCTTTGGTGTATCAACCGCCCAAATATACGGGGAATATGATGCGTCAAAGGCCGCAGAGGATTTCGGTGCCGTAACGGAGTCAATGATAAATGCCATTAATAAGCGGGATGTTTATGCAATCGCAAGACATTTAACCAATGACTTAGAGCAGGTAACGCTAAAGAAATACCCGCTTTTGAAGGAAATAAAAGAAAGGCTGATAAGGGCAGGTGCCTTAGGGGTATTAATGTCGGGCAGTGGCCCTACCATTTATGGTTTAACCGCTGACCTAGAAAGCGCCCGTGGGGTGGCAAACAATATTAAGCACTTAGACGCTGAGCTTATTGTAACCACCACCGCTTAAAATAATTTGTAACCATAAAAAATGAATGCAGGAAATTGGATAAAACAAGTATAATTTATTAATACAAAAGTGAGGAGGGTGATTAGGTGGATAAATCGAAAACCCGGTTGTTACCGATTAAACTGGATAACTATAAACCCCTTAGGGAAATAGTTTTTGAAACCCTTAGGGATGCTATTATATCCGGCAAGCTGAGTCCCGGCGAACGCCTGATGGAAATACAGCTGGCAGAAGAAATGGGCGTCAGTCGTACTCCGGTGAGGGAGGCCATTAGAAAGCTGGAGCTGGAAGGTTTTTTGGTTATGGTGCCCCGCAAGGGTGCCTATGTTGCCGGCATATCCATGAAGGATATAGTGGATGTTTTTGAGGTGCGTGCCGCCTTGGAGGCTTTGGCCGCCGGACTGGCTGCCGAGCGCATTACCGACGAGGAACTGGATAAACTGGAGCGCTCCATTGTTTCTATTTCAGAGGTTTCTGACGGAAGGGACCTTGACCAAATAGTAGAGCGGGATACCGGTTTCCATGAAATCATATATAAGGCCAGTAGAAACGAAAAGCTGGTACAGATTATTATTAATCTAAAGGAACAAATACAAAGATTTAGGGCCACTTCACTGGCCTTGCCCGGAAGATCAAAAATGGCGGTTGAAGAACATAAAAAAATAGTGGAGGCCTTATCGGCCCGTGATGTGGAACTGGCATCTAAATTGGCCCGTAAGCATATTGAAAATGCTGAAAACAGCATGTTGAGTTCTATTAAAAAACTGAAGGAGTCTGAGGATGAATGATAGATGCCCTGGTGTTGGCCGGTAGTCCCAATGACGGACCCCTAAAAAGTTGCAGTGGAGCTAAATATGAAGCCCTAATCCCCATAGGCAAACGGGCAATGGTTGAGTATGTTGTGGATGCACTTACTCAAACACCCAGTATTGACCGGGTGTTGGTGGTTGGTCCCGATGAGCTGCAGCCCCTTTTGAATCCCACGGGTATTGAAGTTATATCTGCCAAAAACACCGTAATGGAAAATGTCTTGGCGGGTTTTGAATTGTTGGCGGATTCAAAAAAGGTACTGGTGGTTAGCTCGGATATACCGTTGTTAACATCAGAATCTATTGATAAATTTATTGACCTGTGTAAAAAAAGCCAGGCGGATTTATATTTTCCGGTGGTTACCAAGGAAACGGTGGAGAAAAAATTTCCCCAAATGGAGAGAACCTATGTAAAGCTTAAAGAGGGTACTTTTACCGGGGGCAATGTTTTTTTGGTTAATCCCCAAATTATGCCCCAATGTTATGAAATGGGGCAGAGGTTTATTGATTTAAGAAAAAGCCCACTGAAATTATGCGGCCTGCTCGGTGTAAGTTTTGTTGCCAAATATGTGACCGGCAGATTGACCATTAAGGAGCTGGAAAAAAAGGTTTCTTCCCTTCTGGGAGTAACGGGCTCGGCTGTTATATGCCCCTTTCCTGAAGTGGGAGTGGATGTTGATAAGCCCAGCGACCTTTCATTGGTAATGAAGGCAATGGGTATAGACGGCTGTTAATTCACCCTGC
Organism: Desulfofalx alkaliphila DSM 12257; assembly: GCF_000711975.1. NCBI lineage: Bacteria > Bacillati > Bacillota > Clostridia > Eubacteriales > Peptococcaceae > Desulfofalx > Desulfofalx alkaliphila. Next base: position 43,556 of record NZ_JONT01000015.1, read on the forward strand.
CTATTGAAAAAATATATAAATAATTTTATAAACCCACTGGAAAAAAGAAGGAATTTTGACCACGATGCAGAACAATAATCTAACAAAAATTTACCGGAATTGTTTATTAAGGGAAGGTGGTGAAGAATATCATGCATGTTACTGACGTCCGGGTACGTAAAATTCTTCCCGATGGCAAAATGAAAGCAATCGTATCAGTTACCTTAAACGATATGTTTGTTATTCACAATGTAAAAGTTGTGGAAGGCCAAAACGGGCTATTTGTGGCAATGCCCAGCAGTAAAACCCCAGACGGGGAGTACAGGGACATTGCTCACCCAATTAACTCTCAAGCCAGAGAAATCATTCAATCTGCTGTTTTAGATGCCTATAACTCTGCTCATGATCAAGCAATTTAATAGGACTTATTTTATTAAAGGGAGCAAAAACTGCTCCCTTATTATATTTAGCAGGATTATAATGTAGCAAAATGTCAAAACATAGAGGAATAACGATTGTTTATGTTGAATGTTACTTTGTTGGTTGATGCAAATAAAAATAGCTTATTCATTGAAGGGGGGTCCTAAATGCGGCTTGCGGCAGTAATTCTAGCAGCAGGTAAAGGCACCAGAATGAAATCCGCACTGCCTAAGGTGTTACATAAGGTGGGCGGCAAGCCGATGTTGGGACACGTACTGGATGCTGTTGTTAGGGCCGGAGTGCAAAAAAAGGTTGTGGTTGCGGGCTATGGCGGTGAAGAGGTAAAAAGCTACGTGGGAGATCTTGCCCAGGTGGTGTATCAAGAGCAGCAGCTGGGCACTGCCCATGCTTTACTGCAGGCCAAGGATCTTTTTACCGACTTTTCCGGCCACCTGCTGGTGGTATGCGGAGATACACCCTTAATTACATCCGACACCTTAAGTATGCTTGTAAGAGAGCATATTGATAATAAGGCGGCTGCCACTGTACTTACTGCCTTTGTGGATGACCCCACCGGTTACGGCCGAATAATTAGAAATGATTATGGTGGCCTTAGCCGTATTGTGGAGCAGAAGGATGCCTCGGCAGAGGAGTTGCAGGTTAAAGAAATCAATACGGGGGTATATTGTTTTGCCCTTTCAGGTTTGTTTGAAACCCTGCAGCAGATAAGGCCGGCCAATGCCCAAGGGGAGTACTACCTTACCGATATTATTGAAATTTATAACCGGCGCAATTTAAAGGTGGCTGTGTGTTCCGGCGCCGATATTAACGAGGTGATGGGTGTAAATAACCGTCGCCAATTGGCTGCCGTGGGTAAGGTGCTCCGGGACCGGGTGCTGAACAGGCTAATGGACGAGGGTGTTACGGTAATTGACCCGCAGAGCACCTATGTGGACAGCACTGTTATTATTGAACCCGATGCTGTGCTGTATCCCGGTTCAATAATTGAAGGCAGCACTAAAATAGCAAGCCAAGCGGTAATTGGTCCTAACACACGGATAGTAGACAGCACGGTGGCTCAAGGTTGCCAGATACAGTATTCTGTGGTGCTGAACAGTGAAATTGGTTCCGGTTGTTCGGTGGGCCCATATGCCTATATTCGTCCCGGCACTAAATTGGGTGCCGATGTTAAAATAGGCGACTTTGTTGAAGTTAAAAACTCAGTGGTGGGCAAGAAGAGTAAAATCCCACACCTGTCATATATCGGTGATGCGGTGATCGGGGTGGGAGTTAATGTGGGGGCCGGTACCATCACTTGCAATTATGACGGCGTCAATAAGCACATTACTGAAATTGAAGACGCTGCCTTTATTGGCAGCAATACCAACCTGGTTGCCCCTGTAAAGGTGGGGAGCGGGGCTGTGATTGGTGCAGGCTCAACCATTACCAAAGACGTGCCCCAGGGTGCCCTGGGTCTGGCAAGGGGTAAACAGGTGAATAAGGAAGGTTGGGCCCGGAAAAAGGGTAAATAGTGTTTAGTTTCTGTAATGGGTGTGTTGCTAAATGCGGTCAGTGACGCAGCAAACATTGTATTTTTATTATATTTGGAGGTAAAGCAGATGTCTTCGGGAAACAGACGACTGAAAATTTTTAGTGGTAATGCCAACAGCAAACTGGCTCAAGAAATATGTCAATATCTTGGTGTGGCTTTGGGTGACTCCCAGGTCAAAAGATTTAGTGACGGGGAAGTACAGGTTAAAGTTGACGAAAGTGTGCGGGGGTCCGATGTTTTTATTATACAGCCCACCTGCACCCCTGTTAATGAAAACCTTATGGAACTGCTCATTATGATTGATGCCATGCGCAGGGCTTCGGCAAGGCGCATTACGGCAGTTATTCCCTACTACGGTTATGCCCGGCAGGACCGCAAGGCCCGGGCCAGGGACCCCATCACCGCCAAGTTAACGGCAAACCTGCTTTATGCAGCGGGAGCCAGACGGGTAATTACCATGGATTTACACGCCGGCCAAATACAGGGCTTTTTTGATATTCCGGTGGATCATTTGCCGGGGGTACCTATTTTGGCTGAGTATTTTATGCAAAATCAAATTGACGACCTGGTGGTTGTTTCCCCGGATATTGGTGGAGTAACACGGGCCCGGGACTTAGCGGAGCGCTTGCGGGTGCCCCTGGCCATTGTTGATAAGCGCCGTCCCGAACCCAATGTGGCAGAGGTAACCAATATTATTGGTAACATTAAAGACAAGCGGGTAATTATGATTGACGACATTATAGACACTGCGGGCACCATTACCAAGGGTGCCGAAGCCCTTTCGGAGCGCGGTGCAAAGGAAATTTACGCCTGCTGTACCCATCCGGTCTTGTCGGGGCCGGCGGTGGAGCGGTTGAAAAACTCTGTAATTAAAGAGTTGGTCATTACCAACACCATTCCCCTTACCGAAGAAAAGATGTTCGACCGCATAAAGGTGCTTTCTGTGGCCCCCATACTAGGGGAGGCAATTATTAGGGTACACGAAGACTTATCTGTGAGCAAATTGTTTGATATAATGTAAAAAGGAAGGAGACCGGGGCTTAATGGCCGGTCTCCTCGTCCTTTTCCCTGTTTTCGCTGTCCTCTTGCAGTATGGAAAACCTATCGGCGGAACGGTTGGAGAAACCCGATAAAAAATCATCGGGCCGATGGGTAAAATCACCAACCAATTTAAGCACCCCCGCAAGTGTAATCTGAGGGGATTTGCCTCCCCTGACCTTATACTTTCCGCCTTCAGTCAGATTTATTTATCCTGTCGTTACTTGGCCGGTCAGCCTCCCCTTGCTGTTTATCATCCGGGCTTTGGGCATCCTTTACCCCTGGACTGTCATGGGGGGTGATATTTTCACTGTGATGATGGCCGCAACTGCAGGGTTCATCACTTGTTTTACCTTGTTTTTTAAACTGTTCCAGTTTTTTATTGATACTGCCCGTTACTTCTTTGGTTTTAACCAGGGTGCTTTCCCAAAGACTGCTGCCGGTATCTTTAATGGTTTTCATTGTTTCGCTCAAGCCGCCGTCCACCTTAATGAGATTGTCGGCGGCATCATTGCCGGCAATTAACAGTTCCCGGCCAATGGTTTGCACAAAGGCCATATCTAAAAAGGCCCGGCCGGAGATAAGGCCGTCAATGAAACTGCCGGACAGCTCTAGGCCCACAATGGCCCCCTTGTCCGTATCAAGGTAAAACTCTTCCACCACCCCCAGCAATTTGCCGTTTTCGGCAACCACCTTGGCCTGTATTACCCCGTGTTTGTCTTTGGTTAGCTTAACAATATCCGGCAGCCCTGATCCCTTTTGTACGTTGCTGCTTTGGTCTATGGTAATGGCATCGCTTCCGACGCTGTGCACCTTGCCGTAGGGAATAAACTTTTGCTCTTTAAACCAGCCCCTTTGTTCAATTACCAATGCGGCAATGGATTTGCTGTCAGGATTTATCACCAGCTCCTTAACCCGGCCAATTTGCTGCCCTTCGGCCAAGCTGATAACCGGCATGCCCACAAGCTGTTTGCTCTTAATCATCTTTATCCCCCCTGGGTCCATGGCTCTTCTAATTCATGATATGCTCGTACAAAGTTTGATATGACCCGATTCAGGCAATAATATAATTAGTTTAAATGTTACAGGAGGGTTTTCATGGAAGACATTAAGTTGCAAGTGGAAAATCGCGTGGGCAAAGGGCGCCATGCCCGCAATCTTTTGGCTAAAAAGGGGAAAATACCGGGCGTCATTTACGGTAAAGAAATGGGCAGCATGTCAGTGGCGGTGGATGCCCTGGAGCTGGAGAAGATTGTTAACAATTTTGGCACCGGCAGGCTGGTTAATTTAAAGTTTAAAGATGCGGAAGGGGAAAGTTTGCAGGTGATGGTTAAAGACCTGCAGCAGCATCCCATCCGGCGGGAAGTAACCCACGTGGACTTTCAAAAAATAAACCTCCACGACAAGGTTAAGACCACCACCAGAATTAGGCTGGTGGGTGAAGCGGAGGGGGTAAAAAAGGGCGGAACGGTTCAACAGCAGCTGTGGAATGTTGAAATAGAGTGCCTTCCCACGGCAATTCCCGATAACATCACTGTGGATGTATCGGCCCTGGACTTGGGTGAAAGCCTTTATGTTTCCGATTTACCGGCCACCGGGGGAGTGGAAATAGCCACCGACCCCGAAACATTAATTGCAACGGTGGTGCTACCGCGGGCAGCTGAGCCTGAAGCCGTGGCGGAAGAAGGGGAAAGCGCCGAAGCCGATGAAACTGAAAAGGCGGCCGCCGATGAAGGGGACAAGGAAAACAACAACAAGGGGGCTTAGCACAAAACAACTTCCGGTTGTCATGTTAAGGACTGTTGGGTTACAATTACAAGGTAATATGGCAATATACGGAGGTTGAATGATGAAAATGATAGTGGGGCTGGGAAACCCGGGTTCTAACTATTCCCAAACCCGCCATAATGTGGGCTTTATGGCGGTGGACTTGCTGGCAAAAAAACTGGGGACAGAAGTAAGTAAAAATAAGTATAAGGCATTAATTGCTGAAACAAAAATAGATAAGCAAAGGGTATTATTGGTGAAGCCGCAGACCTATATGAACTTAAGCGGGGAGGCGGTGGGCTCCCTGGCCCGCTGGTACAAGATAGCTGCCCAGGATGTGGTGGTGATTTATGATGATATGGATTTAACCTTGGGCAGACTGCGCATCAGGCCCCAGGGCGGTCCCGGCGGCCACAACGGCATGAAATCTATTATTGCCCACTTGGGCACCAATAACTTTCCCCGCATTCGTATTGGCATCGGTCGTCCCGCCGTGGATGCCGTCAATTATGTGCTGGGCAAATTCTCTACCGAAGAATGGGACCAAATGGAAAAAACACTTGCCTTGGCGGCGGAGGCGGCAGAGGCCTTGGTGATGCATGGTATTAATACCGCCATGAACAAATATAATGGTTAATATATAAGCTCTCTGTTGCCAATTATTGACCGTCAGCAAGAGGGTAATATATAATGGGAGTGCCTGTTATGACTCAAGATAATGTTACAAAAGGAGTGAGAGGGCTTTAGCAGTTGCTAAAGTCCTTTTTGTGATGGAAAACATGGAGGCTATGAAGAAGACTGCACTGACCGGCTTGTTAAAACCCCTGGAAAGGCTGCCGGAATTTAACACTTTAATAAAGTCTATCAAGGCCGAAGCCAGCCAGCAAATGGTCTTTGGGCTCAGTGGCACCCAGCAGGCCCTGGTCATGGCCGGTGTAATTGCCCTAAAAAAAGGGCCCATGCTGGTAATTACCCCCACGGAAACGGAAGCAAACACCTTGGTCGATGATTTAAAAGCCCTTTTACCCGGGCGCCGGGTGGTTACCTACCCGGTATGGCAGCCCATGCCCGTTGAGGTGCTGTCGCGCAGTGTGGATGTTATTTCCCAACGGCTAGAGGTATTGGAATTGCTGGCAAAGGATCATAATCCGGTGGTGGTGGCCCCGGTGGAATCCGTTATGCGCAGGCTGGTGCCCCTAGAGACCTATAAAAAACAGCGCCAACTGCTAAAACCGGGCGATCAGGTGGATCTGCAGCGGCTGCAAAGGTTTTTAGCGGCCATTGGCTATGAGCGGGCAGAGATGGTGGAAGGCCTGGGGCAATTTTCTGTCCGGGGCGGCATCCTTGACATCTATCCCATGACCGGAAGGGAACCGGTGCGCATTGAGCTGTGGGGAGACGAAATAGACTCCATTCGCACCTTTGATGCGGTTTCCCAAAGATCGGTGGAGAACTTATTTGAAATAGAAATAACCCCCGCCAAGGAAACGGTGCTCACTGAAAAAAGCTGGTCTGAGGGGCGGGAGCGAATACGGTCAGACTACCAAAGCCAACAAAAGAGGCTGTTTAGAAGTGCCACGGTGGATGCCCAACACCAATTGGCCGCCCAGGTGGAATCTTGGTTAAGTCGGATGGAGCAGCCGGTTTACTTTGAAGGCATTGAACAATTACTGCCCTACCTTTACCCCCGCGTGGCAAATATATTGGACTATTTGCCGGCGGGGGCCTGTGTGCTGGTGGATGACCCCATCCGCACCAAAGAGGTGGCAGAAACAATACAAAAAGAGCGGGCGGAAATCCATGGTGAACTCTTGAGTAAGGGTAAGGTTTTGCCTGCCCAACACGGGGTTTATTTGGAATGGCGTCAGCTTTTAGAGCGGATGGAAAAGAGAAACTGCCTGCACTTCTCCTTCTTGCCCCGCAGTGCCCATCATCTGAAAATAAGCAATATAATAAATTTTACCGCCAAGGCCATGCACCCCTTCTTAGGCAACACCGATGTTCTCAGTGAAGAAATAAAACACTGGCGGAGAAAAAATAATTCGGTGGTGCTGCAGGTAAGCAGTGACCAGCGGGCGAAAAACTTACTGGAGACCCTAAAGGAAAACCGGATAGATGCTGTTTACCTGGATCCTTTAACCGACCAGGTGGTGCCGGGCAATGTAATTATTACAAAGGGACAACTTTCCGCCGGCTTTGAACTGCCCGGCGCCCGCCTGGTGTTAATTACAGAAAAGGAGATTTACGGCCAGCGCAAGAGACCTAAATACAGGCAGCAAAGGACCGATAACAGGTTTGCCCCCTTTGAAGATCTAAAGGTTAACGATTATGTTGTCCATGTTAACCACGGCATTGGCAGGTATTTGGGGGTTACCACCTTAGACATCGGCGGCATACAGAGGGACTATTTAATTGTTAAATTTGCCGGTGATGATAAGGTGTATGTGCCCACGGATCAGGTGGGGCTCTTGCAGCGCTACCTCGGCAATGAAGGGGTAACGCCTAAACTTTCAAAATTAGGCGGCAGTGAATGGAACAGGGCCAAGGGCAAGGTGCGCCAAGCGGTAAGGGAAATGGCCGAAGACCTTTTGCGCTTATATGCTAAAAGACAGGCTTCAAAGGGTTATGCCTTTGGGGAAGATACCGTGTGGCAAAAGGAATTTGAAATGTCCTTTCCCTATGAAGAGACCCCTGATCAGCTAAAGGCCATTCAAGAGGTCAAAAAAGACATGGAAGCCCCCAGACCCATGGATAGGCTGCTGTGCGGCGATGTTGGTTACGGTAAAACAGAAGTGGCCCTGCGGGCGGCCTTCAAGGCGGTAAACGAAGACAAGCAAGTGGCGGTGCTGGTACCCACCACCATCTTGGCCCAACAGCACTACAACACCTTCCGGGAAAGATTTGCCCCCTACCCAATAAATATTGAGGTGCTGTCGAGGTTTAGAACCCCTAAGGAACAGCGTCAGGTGTTGGCCGGCCTAAAGGATGGTACGGTGGATATAGTTATTGGCACACACCGCTTGGTGCAGGCCGATGTTAAATTTAAAGATTTGGGCCTCTTGGTGGTGGATGAGGAACAGCGCTTTGGGGTTGCCCACAAGGAAAAACTGAAGCAACTGCGGGAGACGGTGGATGTGCTGACCTTGACGGCCACCCCAATTCCCCGCACCCTCCATATGTCGCTGGTGAAGGTGCGGGATACCAGCCTGCTGGAAACTCCCCCGGAGGAGCGGTTTCCGGTGCAGACCTATGTGCTGGAGGAAGACCCCATTATGATCAGGGAGGCCATTAAGAGGGAAATCAACCGGGGGGGACAGGTCTATTTTGTTCATAACCGGGTTGCTGAACTGGATACCGTGCACAAGTGGCTTAGGGAATTGGTGCCGGAGGCCCGTTTTGTGGTGGCCCACGGTCAGATGAAAGAGGACCAATTGGAGCGGGTAATGCTGGACTTTATGGAGGGCCGGTATGATGTGCTGATATGCACCACCATTATTGAAACGGGCTTGGACATTTCCAATGTAAATACTCTAATAGTAAAGGATGCAGACAAGTTTGGCCTGGCTCAATTATACCAACTGAGGGGCCGGGTGGGCCGCACTAACCGCCTGGCTTACGCCTACCTAACCTTTAGAAGGGAAAAGGTGCTTACCGAGGTGGCAGAAAAGAGACTGTCAGCCATTAGGGAATTTACTGATCTTGGCTCCGGTTATAAAATTGCCATGCGGGACCTGGAAATCAGGGGTGCCGGAAATATTTTAGGTGTAGAGCAGCATGGCCATATTGCCGAGGTGGGTTTTGACTTATACTGCCGCATGCTGGAGGAGGCGGTACAGGAAGCCAAGGGTGAGGTAATAGAAAAACCCCTTGCAACGGCAGTTGAGCTGCCGGTGGATGCTTATATACCTGAAGACTATATTAAAGAAGCCGGCCAAAAGGTAGAAATTTACCGCCGCCTTGCTGAAATAAAAAGTCTGGAAGAGCTGGCGGAATTGGAAGATGAGCTGATGGATCGGTACGGGGAATTGCCGGAGCCTGTGCAGCGCCTATTGATGGTTTGCCGGTTGAGAGTTATGGCCGCCAAACTTAGGATTAAATCCATCACCTACCAAAGGGCTGTTTATCGATTTGCCTTTGGTCCGGAACCGCCCCTGGATGCAGGGAAGCTGGTAAAATTAGGGGAGCTTTATCGCAACAGGCTTAAATTTAATAACCTGGGCGATGAATTTGAAATCCAATTGAAGTCCAGGGACCTAAAACAGGTTGATGTGGGTTCCCTAAAAATGTTAATGGACTTTATTAAGCAAATAGCTTAATGTGTAAATTGTAGTTTCTTGGGTTTAGGCGGTTATTTTAGAATGAAGGGAGTATTGGCATGAAAATTTTTAATGCAAGGCGCTTATTTATTATCTGCATGGCGGTATTACTGCTTATTACAGTGGGATGTGGCCAAAAGCAGCGGGTGGCGGCCACCGTTAACGGTGAAGAGATCAGTATGGAACTGTTTGACAAAAGGCTGGCCCTGGTTAAAGAAAATCTTGAGCAGCAGGGGTTGAGCTTTGAAAGCGATGAGGGGAAAGAATACGAGGCAACCCTTAGGGAGCAGGTGCTCAATGAATTAATTGATGCGGCCTTGATACGCCAGCAGGCAGAGGCACAAGGGGTGCTGCCCACTGAGGACGAAATAAATAAGGAGATTGAAGCAATTAAAGCCTCTTACCCTTCCGAAAAAGAGTATAAGAAAGCTTTGAACATGTTTTATAAGGACGAGGGGGAGCTTTATCAAGATATCTTAACGGCCCTGGCAATGGAAAACTTATACCAAAAAATAACAGAGGATGTAAAAGAGATTAGTGAAGAGCAAGTCAGGGAATACTACCAGCAAAATAAAGCTCAATTCACCACACCGGAACAGCTGGAAGTGAGGCATATTCTTTTCTATGTAAACGAAGATGAAAACCCAGCCATTCCTGTGCAGCGCAGTGAAGAGGAAGCCAAGGCTTTGGCCGTTGAGGTAATTGAAGAGTTAAATCAAGGCAGGGAATTTGCACAGCTGGCACAAGAAAAATCTGAAGATACCGGAACCAAAGAGGAAGGGGGTATCTACGTATTTTCACCGCAGGCCGGAATGACAGATCCTGATTTTGCCAGGGCAGCGGCAAACCTCTCCAAGGGTGAATATACAAAGGAACCGGTGCGAAGCCAATTTGGCTATCATGTTATTAAGCTGGATAAGGTTGTACCGGCTAAAGAGGCTCCCTTTGAAGAGGTAAGGGCACTGATTGAAACAAATTTGTTTGAACAGAGCAAGCAGGAATTTTTTGTTGAATTCATGGATGATGTAAGGGACAAGGCAGAGATAAATAAAGAAGCTTTGGTATAAAGTGACATTTCGGCAAAAAGATAGACAAACCCCTAAAAGCCGAAAATTATTTATCAACATTGGTAAAATATGAATAAATGCAAACCTCCGGTTATATACTAACACAGAAAGTTATTTCGCGTGAATCATGCAGAAAAAAGGAGGGAAGGGAAATACATGAAGGCAACGGGAATAGTTCGTCGTATAGATGATTTGGGAAGGGTTGTAATACCAAAGGAAATCCGTAGAACGTTGCGTATCAGAGAGGGCGACCCATTAGAAATTTTTGTGGACAGGGAAGGCGAAGTGATCCTAAAGAAATATTCTCCCATTGGCGAGCTGGGCGATTTTGCTAAAGAGTATGCTGATTCTTTGCACGAGGCCTTGGGGCATATAGCCTGTATAGCGGATAGAGATACCATTATAGCAGTGTCCGGTGCACCAAAGAAAGAGCTGCTAAACAAACCTGTGGGTCCGGCGGTGGAAAAGGTAATGGAAGACCGGAAAGCCATTATAGTAAATGACCCTGCGGAGGATCCCCACTGTAAAGAGGGTGCCATAATTGATGACGGTGAGTGTAAATACTCCTGTGTGGTAATTGCACCCATCATCTCCGAGGGCGATCCCATTGGCGCGGTGATTCTTGCCTCCAAGGAGAGCGATGTCAAAATGGATGAAATGGAATTAAAATTAGCGGAAACAGCGGCAGGTTTTTTAGCCAAACAAATGGAACAATAGGAAAGGAGGCCATGGGCCTCCTTTAAATATTTAAGGTATCAAATGTATTAAATTATCGGTGGTGGGCTAATGAGCGGTAACAAAATAACTATTGCCGGGCTGGGGCCGGGAAGCAAAGACTTTTTAACCCTGGGGGTCATTAAAGCTTTGCAAGAATCCCCGCGGATATTGCTGCGCACCAAGGTGCATCCGGTGGTGCCTTATTTGCAGAGCCAGGGGATTGTATTTGAATCCTTTGATAAATACTATGAAGAGGCCGCAAACTTTCAGGAGCTCTACAGGCAGATTGCCCATAGGGTGCTGCTGGAAGCCCGGAAGGGTAAAGTCTTATACGCGGTGCCGGGGCACCCGCTGGTTGCCGAGGATACGGTGCAGTTAATAATGGCCGGAGCCAAGGAGCAGGGTATTGAGGTGGAAATTTTACCCGGTGCCAGTTTTTTAGATGCCATTTTTAATGCCATCCCCTATGACCCCAATAGGGGTTTGCAGGTGTTGGATGGGTTGGCGCTGGGGGAAAAAAGGCCCGACGTGACGGTGGCCGCAGTCATTACACAGGTATATTCCCCCCTGGTGGCCGCCGAAGTGAAGCTGACCTTGATGGACTACTACCCGGACGATCATCCCGTGGTGCTTATTCGGGGGGCGGGAATTCCCGGTGAAGAAAGGCTGGCACCAATGCCCTTGTATCAAGTGGACAGGCATCAGTGGGTGGATCACCTAACCAGCCTTTTTGTACCGGCCCTGGCCAAGCCGGCAGGTAAAAATAAGGATGGGTGTGTATATCCTTTAGATCCTTTGGTAAATGTAATGGCAACACTGAGATCCGACGGCGGTTGCCCCTGGGACAAGGAGCAGACCCATCAGAGTTTAAAACCGTACCTGGTGGAAGAGACCTACGAGGTGATGGAGGCCCTGGACACAGCTGATGCGCATAAAATATGTGAGGAGTTGGGAGACTTACTTTTACAAATTGTTTTCCATGCGCAAATAGCCAGGGAAAAAGAGCAGTTTAACATTAATGATGTGGTAGAAGCAATAACGGAAAAAATGATTCGCCGCCATCCCCATGTCTTTAGCGACCTTAGCTTGCGGACCAGTGATGAGGTTTTGGTAAATTGGGATAAGATTAAAGAGGAGGAGCGGCAGGGCGAGGGGGCAAAGTCCTTATTGGACAATATACCAAAGGGCTTGCCTGCCCTGGCAAGGGCCGCCAAACTGCAAACCAGGGCAGCCCGGGTGGGCTTTGATTGGCCGGATTATACCGGTGCCCTGGAGAAGGTTAACGAAGAAATTCTTGAGCTTTGTAAGGCAATTGAAGACAAGAAAAAGGAAGAAATTGCCTCTGAACTGGGAGACTTGCTGTTTGCAGTGGTTAACCTGGGCAGGCTGCTGGATGTAGATGCTGAAGGGGCCCTTAACGGCACAAACGGAAAGTTTGTGCGCCGGTTTCAGTACATAGAAGAAAAGGCCCGGCAAGGGGGGAAAGACCTAAAAAACATGACCCTGGAGGAGATGGATTACTGGTGGAACAGTGCCAAGGGTTTGGAAGGCAAAAAAGATGGGAAAAATAATTAATAAATTGCAGGAAATGTTTGTTAAGCGGAAGGAAATAAGCGTGTTTTATCGAAGTGTTCATGGAATTTATGGAAATTCATGATGAATTCTGGAGGAGGTATTTTTAGTGAACAAGGCAGAGTTGATTTCTAGCGTTGCAGAGAAAACGGAACTGACAAAAAAGGACGCCGAAAGGGCAGTTACTGCAGTGCTGGAAAGTGTTACAGAGGCGTTGGCGTCGGGCGACAAGGTACAACTGATTGGCTTTGGCACCTTTGAAATCAGGGAGCGTGCAGCGCGCAAGGGCCGCAACCCACAAACCGGTGAAGAAATAACCATTGCCGCCACAAAAGTACCTGTGTTTAAGGCGGGCAAGGCCCTAAAAGAATCAGTGGCTAAATAAGAAAATAATCAGACCATATTATGGTCTGATTATTTTTTACGGGGGGCAAAATACCTGGGGTGTCCTGCCGGAGGAGGTGTGCAATGAGACTGGATAAATTTTTAAAGGTTTCCAGAATTATTAAAAGGCGTACCCTGGCAAAGGAAGTATGTGACAGCGGCAAAATAGACTTAAACGGCCGGGTGGCCAAGGCTGCCAGCGAGGTAAAGCCGGGGGATATTTTAAATCTGGACTTGGGACGCAGAAAATTAAAAGTAAAAATAGTGGAGGTTAAAGACACCGTACCCGCCAAAGAGGCGGCAAGCCTATATGAGGTGCTGGAAGAAACCGGGCTGCCCCAAGAACAACTATAATTAATAATTAATTACCCCTTTGCGAACAATAAGAAAAACAGTTCATTAAAAAAGGGGTGTTATTTTGACATGCGCAAGGCAAGTGTTTATTTTAAGTTAGGTATTATTTTAACCCTGATCATGCTGTTGCTGGCCTCATGTGCCCGGGGCCCCGATCAAAAGCCCCAGCCGAAGGAGGAACCCACCATAACTCTATATGTGAATGAAACCGGGGAAGTAAAGGAAATAAAGCTGGAAGAATACTTAGCCGGGGTGGTGGCCGCTGAAATGGAGCCCACCTGGCCGGTGGAGGCTCTGGCTGCCCAGGCCATACTGGCCCGCACCTATACCCTAGAGAATATCGAAACGGGCCGGGTTAAGGAAATGCACGGCACAGATGCCTCCACCAGCGTTGAAGAGTTTCAGGCCTACAACCCCGACCTGATTAACGATCAGGTTAGAACTGCCATCGAGGCCACCCGGGGAGAAGTTATTAAGTACAAGGGCCAATATGTAAAGGGATGGTTCTCTGCCTGTTGTGCCAGTAATACCGCCGGGGCAGAGGAGGGTTTAAACTGGACCGAAACAAAAACCCCCTATATAGAGGCCGGCTTAGATGACGGTTGTTTAGAGATAACCCAAGAGGAAAATGTAAACTGGGAGGCCCGCATACCCCTGGCCCAAGTGAGGGCAGCGGTGCAGGAAATAAGGGGCAATGAATTGGGGGATATAAACTCCGCAGAGATAACCGAGACAGGCCCCTCCGGCAGGGCCGTGGAAATTACCCTGGGCGAGACAAAGGTAAATGCTCCGGAACTGAGGCTGGCGGTGGGCAGTGATATCATGCGGTCCACCCTGCTGAAGGATATTTCCCTTGCCGGTGACCATCTGGTGATGGTGGGCAACGGCTACGGACACGGGGTGGGCATGTGCCAGTGGGGGGCCAAAAGGATGGCAGAGGACAATAAGTCCCCTGAGGAAATAATAAAATTTTACTACCGGGGCGTAACCATCGAAAAGCTTTGGGACTAAGAATCCACAAGCTGCAAGCAGGGTGCTGATTAATGGCGCACCCTGCTTTTTTATTCATATTTGCAGTAAAGGAGCATAAATATAAACAATAATCTATGTGCTGAATGGAGGGAGCGGTGTGGAAGAGCGGAGCAGCCACAGATTGGATATGGTTGACAGAAAGCAACTGACCTTAAAAGGGGTTCAGCATGTTGGCTCCTTTAACGATTACGAAATCACACTGGATACAAATATGGGTTATGTGTCATTAAAGGGAGAAAACTTACACATCACACAGTTAAATCTAGAAGAGGGTGACTTAACTGTAGAAGGTTATATTAATGCCATTGAGTACATTGATGGGAAAACCGCCAAGGGTGGAAAGGTAAAGGGCAAGGGAATTTTAGACAGGTTGCTGAAGTAGGGGCGGTCAGAGGGGGTGTGGCCTAGCTGATACCTTTGGATGAGCAATTGTTTGCCTTTTTTCTTGTGGTTGTCATCGGTATAGCGGCCGGTTTATTCTTTGATTTATACCGTGTGCTGGCACAGCTTTTTCGCTTTAAAAAATGGGCCTTTATGGTGGGGGATATATTATTTTGGTTAATATTAACCCCGCTGGTTTTTTTAGTGCTGCTGTGGGGCAACTTGGGGGAAGTGCGCCTTTATGTGATTATGGGCCTTGTTTTAGGTGCAGCGGTATACATGAAATACATGAGCAAATTCCTTTGCCCCTGGCTTGGCGGGCTGCTGAATTTTCTGAGCAGGGCAGTGCAAATGGGGCTGAGGTGTTTTGCGGTGCTGGCAGCCTTTGCCGCCATGCCCTTTAAAATTGTTTTTATCTTGGTGGCTAAACCCTTGGGCCTAATAAGAAGGGTATTCAGAAAGGCCGGCGGTTTTGCGGCCCGCAAAAGTAAGCCCTGGCTTGCTAAGGTTAAGCGCTTAATTAAACCTAAAAGGCCAACTGAATAATTAATAAATTAGGACGCCAAAAGCGTCTTTTTTTATGCCCCACCGGCCGGAAAGCAAAATAAAGGGCCGGCGGGGCATTGGTAAAAATAAAGTTTAGTTCACAGGCAGGATTTTTTATGTGAAATGTAGTAATCTTGTAGTTACACTGTATATAGGTTGTACACAAATTGTGGATAAGCAGTGGATAACCGGTGGGTAATAACGCCGCTGATAGGAGTGGCTTATTTTGCAAATAGAAATTAGAGGTGCGGAAAAATTAAGTTTTCGCGAAAGGCAAGTGGTTACGCTAAAGGAAATGGGTTATAAAAATGAAAGTATTGCCCAAAGGTTAAATATTTCAGTGAGCACGGTGACAACACTGTTTAACAGGGCTCGCAATAAGGGATACCAGGTGGTTATTGTCATTCCCGGATCTGCAATGGGGCTCTTTGGTGTAGAGGATGAGGAGGGGTAACCTTTGATTTCTACCGGTAATAAAAGAGGAAAGCTGGTCTCTTTAAAAAGGAATGACCGCCCCGGGGAAGATAAATTACCGCCTAAAAGGAGGGGCAGGAATAGAATTAATGTGCCTTTCATTGTCATAGCGGCGGTGTTTGTTTATCTGGCCCTGTCCCTGGGCGGGGAGGTGCAGAAGCTAAATACCATGCGCCATAATGTGGCTGAGCTTGAACAAGAAATTGAATCCCTGCATGTGAAAAACGAAGAACTGTATAAAACAATAGAAATGATAAAATCCAATGATTATGTGGAACAGGTGGCGAGGGAAAATCTGGGACTGATTAAGCCCGGTGAGAGTGTAGTGGTCCCCGTTGAACAGCAAGGGGATGAAACAAGTCAGCACTATACAGTGCGGGATGCGGACATAAAAGATTAGGCTTATTTAACAAAAGCTTATGTTGACACCTTCTTGATGGTTAACATATAATTGTAATAGGTATTTTCAAGGAGGAGTAATTTAAAGAATGACAATTGCATTAGGGAAAGTCGTCGAAGGAGTCGTCACCGGCATAACCAGCTTTGGTGCCTTTGTTCAATTGCCGGGAAATAAAACCGGTCTGGTGCACATTTCGGAAATAGCAGATGAGTATGTGCGTGATGTAAATGATTTCCTCAAGGTAAATGATCGGGTGTCAGTGAAAGTTTTATCCGTTGACGATAAAGGCAAGATTGGACTTTCCATCAAACGAACAAAACCTAAACCGACCTCTGCTGGCGGTTACGGGCGTAGCAAAAAACAAGAAATGTCTTTCGAGGACAAGATGACAAAGTTTTTAAAGGAAAGTGAAGAAAGGCAGCAACAACTACGCCGCAGCACTGAAAATAAAAGGGGTTTTAGGGGAAGCAGGTAATATGTTTTCAAGGGATCTGAGGCAGATCCCTTTTTTTATATTAACCGGCCGTGTTTGGTGGAAATACTTTAATGGGGTGAGGATTTATTATGGTGGTGGCGGTGTTGGATGTGGGCACCAACTCAGTGAGGTTGTTAGTGGCTGATGTTACTGCAAACTCTTCTGTCAAGGTGCTGCATACCGGGTTAAAAACTACCAGGCTGGGCCAAGGCATTACCGGGGGATATTTAATGCCGGAGGCCGTGCGGCGAACCTTGGCGGCCATACAGGAGCTGCTGGCCCAGGCAAGGGACTATAAGGTGCAGCGTTATGTGCTGGCGGCCACCAGCGCCGTTCGGGATGCGGAAAACGGCCCGGACTTTGCGGCCCTGGTTTTTAAGGAGACCGGATTAAATTTAGAGGTCTTGTCGGGCCGGGATGAAGCGGCCCTTAGTTATGAGGGGGTACTGGCAGGCTTACCCCCGACAGGCACTGATAAGACGGTGGTGCTGGACGTGGGAGGGGGCAGCACCGAATTCTCTTGGATGGAGAAGGGTCAGGTGCGATACACCAGCCTTAAGGTCGGGGCGGTGCGCCTAACGGAGGCCGGCCATGACGAGGAATATCTAACTGCTGTACTGCACCCGGTCTTAGGGGAAATAAAGTCATTGGGCCCGCAAAACCTGGTTGCGGTGGGGGGTACGGCAACAACCATGGCGGCAATGATGCAAAAATTAACCCAATACCGGTCCGATAAGGTGCACGGTTACCGGATAAGCGCCTTAGAGACACAGGGTCTCCTGCATACCTTACAGGCTCTCACCCTTGAGGAAAGAAAAAGGCTGCCGGGCTTACAGCCCGAAAGGGCTGATATTATTCCGGCAGGTGTGCGGATTATTAATAGGGTACTGGTTGAATTGGGCTGCCCCTACTTCACCGTAAGTGAATCTGATCTTCTTTGGGGCTTAGCCATAAGGGCCTTTAAGGATTGTCGAAAATAACTTGGAATAGGTTACCTGTAATGACAAAAATTTCCTGCAACTTATACTATAATGGATACATGTATCCTGCAGTATAAGGGGTGGGCAAAATGTTCAATGACTTTGATATTTATACCTACCGCCGCATCGGTGAAAGCAATAAGGAAGCGGGCGCCTATGCCGGGGTGGGCAGAAATAAAAAGAAAAAAGCAAACAAATACTCTTCTGTACCTTGGTCAGCGATAAGACAGGCTTTCGCCGGGCGGTGGCTACTTTTGTACCTAACCGCTTTTTTTCTTGGCCGGGCGGTATTGATGGGAGAACTAATGCCCTTTGCCGTTGCCTTTGTGGCGGCCGCCGCCCATGTGGCCGGGGCAAGGAACTTCGGGGTGTTAGTTTTTGCAACCTTGGGTTTGTCAACGGTAAGCGGCGGTGTTAACCTTATCAGCACAGCCTTGGCCATGCTGGCCCTTTACTTAATCATTCGCTTTGTACCTGAGGTGAGGCAGGGCGGCTGGTATGTGGTGCCCGGGGCGGTTTTTATTACGGTGTTGATTATCAAGTGCATCTTTGTGGCCTATGGTGCCGGGGCCCTGTATGGCTACATAAGCGCCCTTTTTGAGGCGGTTTTTGCCTGTGTACTGACCATAGCATTTATGCAGGGGCTGCCCCCCCTATGGCAGCGGACCGCTCCCAAACGAATTAGCGGCGAGGCTGTTTTTTGCCTGCTTTTACTGTTGGGCAGCATTGTTGCCGGCACAGGTGAGCTAAGTATTTATAATGTAAGTCTGCGTGAAATTGTAAGTAAATTTATTGTACTCCTGGCCGCCCTGGTGGGCGGAGTGGGATTGGGTGCTGCCGCCGGTGCGGTGGTGGGGGTTATTCCGGGCCTGTCTTATGTGGTGGCCCCGGTCATTATCGGTGCATATTCATTTGCCGGCCTATTTGCGGGCCTGTTTAGAAAGTTTGGCCGTATCGGTGTGGCCATGGGTTTTTTGTTGGGCAATATATTGTTGTCCATATACATAAGCAACTATGGCAATATGATTGAAGTGATGGTGGAAACGGCACTGGCCACCCTAATCTTTTGCTTTCTTCCCAATGGGTGGATAGAAACAATTAACAAGGTGCTTCCTGCCACACCGGGAATAAGGTTACATAAACCCACCTTAGCCCAAACAAGGCTGAAGGAAATGACCGCCGGCAAAATGCGGGATTGGGCTCGGGTTTTTAATGAGCTGGCGGTAAGTTTTAGACAGGTGTCTGCCACTGTGGAGCAATCCCAAGAGGAGAGCGGCCTTGAGCGCTTGTTTGTTGAGGTGGGCGAGAAGGTGTGCAATGGCTGTGCCCTATACCGTACCTGTTGGGAGAGGGAGTTTTACCGCACCTACCAGCAAATACTGGATCTGTTAACCGCTGTGGAGCTCCAAGGGAAATTAACCGTTGATGACTTGCCGGACAGCATGAAAAAAAGGTGTGCCCGATTAAAGGAGATGGTAATAACCGTCACCTGCCTTTACGATAACTTTAAGTTAAATAACTATTGGCAAAAGAAACTGTTAGACAGCAGGCAGCTGGTGTCGGAACAGCTAAAGGGCATATCTGAAATAATGACCGACCTGTCGGCGGAACTGGAAAAGGATGTGGAAGTGTCCGGGGAAATTGAAGAGGCCATTAGAAAACGCCTCAAAAAAGAAGGCATACCCATTGGCGAGGTCTTTATCTTTAATCACCGTGACGGGCGAATTGAGGTGGAATTGTCACGGCCCCCCTGCGGGGGAGGGATGGAATGCCACCATAAGGTGGCGCCGCTGGTATCGGCCGTCACCGGACAGCAGCTGTCCCTGCCCCATACCGGCTGTTGTTTAAAGGAGGGGCACCGGGAATGTAGTTTTAAAATGTATTCTTCTTTACCCTATCGCTTAACGGTGGCCTGCGCCAAAATGGCCAAGGGCGGTCAAGGGATTTCGGGCGACGGGTACGCAACCATGCAGCTCAGGGAAGGCAAGTATGCATTAATTGTCTCCGATGGCATGGGCACAGGGCGCCGGGCATACATAGAAAGTTCAGCAACCATTAAACTGTTAAGCCAGCTGTTAGAATCGGGTTTTGAAAAGGATATGGCCGTTAAAACCGTTAACTCTATTTTAGTGCTGCGTTCGCCCAATGACAGCTTTGCCACCGTGGACCTGGCTCTGGTGGATCTGTATTCGGGAAAGGCAGATTTAATTAAGATCTGTGCCGCCCCTACCTTTTTGGTGAGAAAGGGCAGGGTATCAACCATAAGCTCCAATTCACTTCCGGTGGGTATACTTGAAGATATTGAGGTGACCACCCAAAGGATAAAGCTGGAGGTGGGGGACTTGCTGGTCATGGTTACCGACGGTGTACTGGACGGCTGCCCCCATGCCATGGAGAAGGAAGAGTGGTTTAAAAAAATACTGGAGGAATTGGCAGCTTTGCCTCCCCAGGATCTGGCAGAGGTGCTTGTGCAAATAGTGGAAACCGGTGTGGGCGGTGCCCACAGGGTGGCCGATGATATGACGGTGCTGGTGGCTAAATTTGAAAATGTACAAATTTAGCGGCAGCGCCGCTTATTTTTTCTAAATTATGTCAAGTGAAAAGTTAAACATGTCAAAATAAAATAATTATCGTCTTTTAGAAGGAAAATAATCTCCAGATGTGGAAAATTAGCTACTGTTGCCATTAAGTGGGTGAAATAATTAATGGATCTTATAGGGCGTGTGCTGGAGTATATTTACTCCAATAAAATGGTTGACCCCGGTGACAAAGTCCTGGTGGCAGTTTCCGGCGGTGCCGACTCGGTGGCACTGCTTCATATGCTTTTCAGGTTAAGTGAACAATTAAATATGCGGTTGCATGTGGCCCATTTAAACCATATGTTTCGGGGCAGGGAATCCGAGGAAGATGCTCTGTTTGTGGAGGCCCTTTGTGATAAGTGGCAAATACCCAAGGACATCAAGTCAATGGATGTTACCGAATACCAAGGCCGGCACAGATTGTCCGCCCAGGTTGCCGCCAGGGAAGTGCGTTATAACTTTTTAAAAGAGGTGGCCCGGAAACGGGGCTGTAACAAAATAGCCTTGGCCCACCATGCCGACGATCAGGCTGAAACGGTGCTCTTAAACCTACTGCGGGGAACAGGAATTACCGGCCTTACCGGAATATGGCCGGTGCGGGACAACTTTTATATCCGTCCCTTATTGCCCGTCAGGCGCCGTGAAATTGAAAGCTACTGCTTTCAAAACAAGTTACACTTTCGCAATGACAGTTCAAACCAGGAGGAAATATACCTGCGCAATAAGGTAAGGAAAAGTTTACTGCCCTTAATAGAGAAGGATTATAATCAAGAAATTGTTACCTTATTAAACAGGTTGGCGGATATCTCCAGGGATGAGGATGATTTCATAGAAGGGCAGTCCCAAAGGGATTTTGCAGCCTTGTTAACGGACCCCAAGGCAGCGGGCAGCCTGCCGCTGGACAGGTTAAAATTTAACGGCTTACATAGGGCGATACAAAGGCGGGTAGTTAGGCAGGCATGGAGGACTGTTACCGGCAGCCAAAGGGATCTTTCATTTTACCATGTTGAATCAGTGGTGAAATTGGCGGCTTCTACAGGTGGCGGTATCTTAGAATTGCCCACCGGACTCCTCTGTAAGGTGGGCAGCCGGGCCATTGAGTTTAAATATCCTCCTGTTGAAAAACCGGTGAACAAGTTTTGCTACCGATTAAAGATTCCGGGTACCACAATAATTAAGGAAGCGGATATGCAGATTGTTGCGGATGTATATAGTGCAGCCCATTTAAAAAAAGACCCCCGGATGTTTCGGCACACAGAGGCGGTATTGGATTATGGCAGTGTAGGCCATGAATTGCTGGTAAGAAACAGGCTGCCGGGGGATGTGTTTAAGCCCCTGGGCGGGGGAAGGGTAAAATTGAAAAAGTTTTTTATCGATCAGAAAATTCCCCGGGCAGAAAGGGATGCCATACCCCTGGTTTGCAAAGGAAAAGAAATTATATGGGTAAGCGGTGTGCGGGTGGGGGAATACTGGAAAGTGACCGAGAATACCGAGGAAATTTTACATCTAAAGCTGGTTAAAATGTATAATAAACCATAAATTGAAAACCCATTAAAATTATGGTACTATAACGTGTATGGTTTTTAAGCCGTATTTTGAGAGGAGTGGCTTTGTTGAATAAGGTCATCAAGAACCTGATGATTTACATGTTAATTGTTCTGGTGATCATAGCGCTAATTCAGTATGCATCGCCTACCAATACAGATGTGAGGGAACTGCGCTACGATGAACTGCTGGCTAGCGTTGAGCAAGGTAGGGTACAGGAAATAGTTTTCCAGGCCGATGGCAATACCAATTATATCACCGGCACCTTAACAAGGGACAATAGGCAATTTTCATCGATGGGCCCCTGGCCGGACGAACAACTTTTACAAATGGTTAAAGAACAACGGTTGCCCTTTAGGCAGATAGAGCCGGAAAGGCCCAGTTGGTTGCTGGGCGTACTAACCAGTTTTCTACCGGTTTTACTGCTGGTCTTTTTGTTTTTCTTTTTGATGCAGCAAAGTCAAGGGGGCGGCAGCCGGGTGATGCAGTTCGGCAAGAGTAAGGCCAGGCTGCAGACTGACGACAAACCAAAGGTAACCTTTGATGATGTTGCCGGGGCAGATGAAGAAAAAGAAGAACTCAACGAAATTGTGGAATTCTTAAAAAACCCAAAGAAGTTTAGTAAAATCGGCGCCAAGATACCAAAGGGTGTACTGCTCTATGGACCGCCGGGCACAGGGAAGACGCTGCTTGCAAAGGCGGTGGCCGGGGAAGCCGGGACTCCCTTTTTCACCATCAGCGGATCTGACTTTGTGGAAATGTTCGTGGGTGTAGGTGCCTCCAGGGTCCGGGACTTATTTGATCAGGCGAAAAAGAATTCGCCCTGTATTGTTTTTATTGACGAAATTGATGCCGTTGGACGCCAGCGGGGCGCCGGGGTCGGGGGCGGTCACGACGAGCGTGAACAAACACTTAACCAGCTGCTGGTTGAGATGGACGGCTTTACGCCCAATGAAAGCATTATTATTATAGCCGCCACCAACAGGCCGGATATTTTAGACCCGGCACTGTTGAGGCCGGGCCGGTTTGACCGCCAGATAGTGGTTGCAGCACCTGACGTTGCGGGCCGGGAAGCCATCTTAAAGGTTCATACCAGGGGCAAGCCCCTGGAGGAAGACGTGGACTTAGAAATTTTGGCCCGGCGTACGCCGGGATTCACCGGGGCCGACTTGGCAAACCTGGTAAATGAGGCGGCCCTGCTGGCTGCCAGATTTAACAAAAATAAAATTAGCCAAAAAGAGCTGGAGGACAGTATTGAGCGGGTAATTGCCGGCCCTGAGAAAAAGTCAAAGGTGATCAGCGAAAAAGAAAAACGTCTGGTTTCTTATCACGAGGCGGGACACGCCCTGGTGGGCTATCTTTTGCCCAATACAGACACTGTGCACAAGGTGTCTATTATTCCCCGGGGCAGGGCCGGCGGTTATACACTGCTGCTGCCCAAGGAGGACCGCTACTATATGACCCGTTCAATGCTGATCGATCAAATCACCATGCTGCTGGGCGGCCGGGTGGCCGAAGATATAGCCCTCAAGGAAATTAGTACCGGGGCACAAAACGATTTAGAGAGAGCCACGGAAATGGCCCGTAAGATGATTATGGAATATGGAATGAGTGAAAAACTGGGGCCATTGACCTTAGGACGCAAACAGGAAGCGGTCTTCCTGGGCAGGGATATAGCAAGGGATCGCAACTACAGTGAAGAAATCGCCTTTGCCATTGACCAGGAAGTTAGAAACATCATTGACAGCTGCTACGAAACCGCAAAGAAACTGTTAGAAAAATACAATGATGCCCTTCATGCCATTGCCGAGACCTTGATGGAGAAAGAAACCATTGAGGCAGAAGAGTTTGCGGCATTAATGGAAGAACAGGGGCTAGAAGCTAACAAAGGTGCATAAGGGGGAAGGGAACGGTGGAGAGAACTTTCTTAATGATTAAACCGGATGGAGTGCAAAGGGCCTTAGCAGGGGAAATAATATCCAGGTTTGAAAAAAAAGGCTACAAACTGGTGGGCTTGAAGCTGATGCAAATATCAAGGGAGCTGGCTGAAAGCCACTATGGCGAGCATAAGGGAAAACCTTTTTTTGAGCCCCTGGTGCAGTACATCACATCGGCTCCGGTGGTGGCCATGGTCTGGGAAGGTAAGGAAATAATTTCAACCGCCAGGGAAATGATGGGGGCAACCAACCCCTTAAAGGCAGCGCCGGGTACCATTCGCGGTAGCTACGGGGTGGACGTGGGAAGAAACATTATTCATGGTTCTGACTCTCCGGAAAGTGCTAAGAGGGAGATAGCCCTCTTCTTTAAGCCCGAAGAGTTGTTGGACTATGACCGCGCCCTGGAACCTTGGATTTATGAGTAGTTGACGATTTCTCCAGTATATACTGGAGAAATTTGTTTTTATACTGCCGCCTGTGCCGGTCAGTAATTGGGACTTTTAGAAACTTTCATTAAAGAAAGGTTGATTGATGATGAAACAGGTGCCTAGCGATTTAGAGATTGCCCAATCCCATAAGCTGATACCCATAGTGGAGCTTGCGGAACAAATGGGCTTATCAGAAGATGACTTTGAAACCTACGGTAAATATAAGGCAAAGATAAACTTAAGTGTTCTGGACAAATTTGCTGACAGACCCCAAGGAAAGTTAATTGATGTAACTGCCATTACCCCTACCCCCTTGGGGGAAGGAAAGACCGTTACCACCATAGGCTTGACCCAGGGCTTGGGTAAGGTGGGCAAAAAGGTAATTACTACCCTGCGCCAGCCTTCCATGGGTCCGGTTTTTGGTATTAAGGGGGGCGCCGCCGGCGGCGGATATTCCCAGGTTGTTCCCATGGAGGACATTAACATTCACTTTACCGGGGATATTCACGCCGTTGCCGCAGCCAACAATCTACTGGCTGCCATGATTGACACCTCGATTTTATTAAACAACCCACTGAATATCGATCCCATGACGGTGATGTGGAATCGCGTTGTGGATATCAACGACAGGGCTTTAAGGGATATAGTAATCGGCCTGGGAGGTCCCTTAAACGGCTACCCCAGGCAAACGGGCTTTGACATGGCGGTGGCATCAGAGGTAATGGCCATTTTAGCCTTGGCCGACGATCTGCAAGACCTGCGCCAGCGGCTGGGGCGTATTGTGGTGGCTTACACCTACGACGGCAAACCTGTTACTGCCGAAGATTTGAAAGCTGCCGGCGCAATGACGGTAATAATGAAAGAGGCCTTAAAGCCCAACTTGATTCAAACACTGGAGGGGCAACCCTGTATCATGCATGCCGGCCCCTTTGCCAATATTGCCCAGGGAAATAACTCCGTTATTGCAGACCGTGTGGCCCTAAAGCTGGCCGATTATGTGGTTACCGAAAGTGGATTTGGGGCTGACTTGGGCATGGAAAAGTTTATGGATATTAAATGCCGCCAATCGGGCCTAAGGCCTGACTGTGTGGTGATTACCTGCACCATTAGGGCTTTAAAGATGCATGGCGGCTTAGGAAAGGTGGTGGCCGGTAAACCCTTGCCCGAGGAATTGACCAAAGAAAACCTGCCTGCCCTGGAAAGGGGATGCGACAACCTGGCCCATCACATTAAAGTTGCCCGGTATTATGGGGTGCCGGTGGTGGTTGCCATAAACCGGTTTACTCCGGACACCGACCCAGAGGTTGAATTGGTGCAGAAGAAAGCCCTGGAGGCAGGGGCCCAGGGGGCATACCCCATCACCGTGTGGCGGGACGGGGGCGAGGGTGCAGTGGATTTAGCCCGGGCTGTGGTGGAGGCCTGCGACCGGCCTGCCGACTTCAAGCTCCTGTATCCAGATGAATTATCCATTAAGGAAAAAATAGAGCTGTTAGCAACCAAGGTATATAATGCGGCCGGTGTCTCCTACGATCCCCAGGCAGAGAAAAAAATTAAGCTCTTTGAAGAAATGGGACTGGGTAAATTGCCCATTTGCATGGCTAAAACCCATTTATCCATTTCCCATGATCCCTCTGCAAAGAATGTACCCCGGGACTATATTTTTCCCATCAGGGACCTGCGGGCATCGGTTGGGGCAGGTTTCATTTACCCCCTTGCGGGCACAATGCGCACCATGCCGGGACTGGGCTCTAAACCGGCAGCCCATATGGTGGACATTGATGAAAACGGAAAAACTGTGGGCTTGTTTTAAGGCTTACCGGTTTAATTTAGGGGTGGACAGCTTTTGTCTACCTCTTATTTTTCCACCGGCCTTCACTATAATCATATCTTGGCATATCTGTAAATAATATACTGTTTAGCCGGTGATTTGCGACAATAATTAAATTTTCTTTCGCTGGTAATAAAAAAATTCACAAACCAGGCAGGTATTTTTTTATAAATAACGTATTATTATAATAAATCAGTGGCCGGCCCAAAGATCTTTAGTGTATCTAAAGAAATTGACACCTATATTTTAAAGCATTATACTAAACTATAGTAGAAAAATGCGATAATGGGCCTTACTGTAGCGTATTTGCGAAAATTCCATTAAGCCAGAAGACCTATAGGCGTAAAACAGCTTAAAAACAGCTGTAAACCAAAATGTGGTGGTCACCATTGGGTAAGCTTGTTTGCGGAAGGGCTTCTTGCCAAAAACAAGAATTACATTTAACCCTAAATTACAAAATATTTGGAATTGGAGGTGAATTATTGTCATCCCTTTGCCTTATCGGTGACACGACATTTTTGCAAAATCTTACCATTAATTGTAGTTCCGTTGGACAAGTTGTCGGATAATGTAACTCCCCCTGATATAAAAGGGGTTTATGTCGCTTACCGACATGTTACTAATAGGAGGACGGATGTGAAAACTATGAGTACAAAAAAGATAGGAAGTGTACTGGTATTAGGTGCAGGAATTGCAGGTATACAGGCATCACTGGACCTGGCCGAGTCAGGCTACTACGTGCACCTGGTGGAGAGCAGTCCTGCCATAGGCGGCACCATGCCCGCCCTTGACAAAACCTTTCCCACCAACGACTGTTCAATGTGTATACTGTCCCCAAAACTGGTGGACTGCGGCCGTCACTTGAACATTAACGTAATGACCACCAGCGAGCTGGTAAAGCTGGAAGGGGAGCCGGGCAACTACAAGGCCACCATAAGAACCCGTGCCCGCTACGTGGACCCGGAAAAATGTACCGGCTGTGGCTCCTGTGCAGAGAAATGTCCGGTAAAAGTAGACGACAGCTTTAACCAAGGCCTGGACAAAAGAAAAGCCATATACAAACTCTATGCCCAGGCATACCCCAATGCCTACGCCATTGACGGAGACAGGTGCTTAAAACTGAAAAAGCCCAAGGCCTGCGGTAAATGCTTAGAAGCATGTCAAGCGGACGCCATCGACCACACCATGGAAGATACCGAGACAGTAATAGAAGTAGGGGCAGTAATTTTAATGCCCGGTTTTGACGCCTTTGACGCCAAAAAGCTGGACTACTACGGCTACGGCAAAGTACCCAACGTAATAACCAGCTTAGAATTTGAGCGTATACTATCAGCATCCGGACCCTTTGGCGGCCACCTGGTACGCCCGTCAGATCACAAGGAGCCCCAAAAGATAGCCTGGATTCAATGCGTAGGTTCCCGTAACTGCAAAGAGGACCACGGCTACTGCTCATCTGTATGCTGCATGTATGCCATCAAAGAGGCGGTAATTGCCAAAGAGCACAGCAAAGCCGAACTGGACACCGCCATTTTCTACATGGACATGAGAACCTACGGCAAAGAATTTGAAAAATACTACAACCGCGCCGTAGAAGAAAACGGCGTAAGATTTTTAAGAAACCGCATATACGAAGTGACAGCCGGCGAAGACGGCGCAGTAAACATTCGCTATGCGCTGGAAGACGGAAAGATACAGGTGGAACAATTTGACCTGGTAGTACTGTCCGTTGGCTTAGAGCCTAAGAAAGAAGCGGTGGAACTGGCAGAAAAGCTGGGCATAGAACTAAACCAATACAAATTCTGCCAACCCCAAGGTCTGACCGGCATAGCCACCAACAAAGAAGGCATATACGTGGCGGGAGCATTTTCCGGTCCCCGGGATATACCCGAGACAGTAATGCAAGCCAGTGCAGCGGCCGGTGAAGTGCAAGCCCTCTTGGCCGAAGCCAAAGGCACCCTGACCAAAGAAAAAGAATACCCGGCAGAACAAGATGTAACCGGAGAAGTTGTGCGCACAGGCGTATTTGTTTGCCACTGCGGCATAAACATCGGCGGCGTGGTGGACGTACCCAGCGTAGTTGAATACGCCAAGACCCTTCCGGGCGTAGTATTTGCCACCGACAAAATCTATGCCTGCTCCCAAGACTCTGCCGGACAAATAAAAGAGGCAATAGAAGAACACAAGCTAAACCGTGTGGTGGTAGCCTCCTGCAGTCCTCGGACACACGAGCCCATGTTCCAAGAGACCCTGAAAGAAGCAGGCCTAAACCCCCACCTGTTTGAACTGGCCAACATCAGAGACCAATGTTCATGGGTACACATGAACGAGCCTGAAAAGGCCACCGAAAAATCCAAAGACCTGATAAAAATGGCAGTAAACAGAGTGCGCCTGGCACAGCCGATACATCCGGTAACCCTGGACATGAACCACGACGTTTTAGTAATCGGCGGCGGCGTATCCGGAATGAACAACGCCCTAAACCTGGCTAGCCAAGGCTACCAAGTATACCTGATAGAAAAAGAAGCAGAACTGGGCGGAATAGCCCGCCGCATGACCTACGGCATGAACGGCGAAGACATACCGGCCTACCTAAACCAACTGATTGACCAAGTAAAAAGCAACGACAAAATCAAAGTATACACCGGTGTAGAAATAGCCGACGTAAACGGCTTTATGGGCAACTTCACCACCAAACTGACCAACGGCGAAGAACTAAAACACGGTGTGGCCATAATAGCCACCGGAGCCCAAGAATACAAACCGGAAGAATACCTGTACGGAGAGAACCACCGGGTACAAACCCTGCTGGAAATGGAAAACGAAATAGCCAAGGGCAACTTTGACAAAGTCAACAACGTAGTAATGATCCAGTGCGTGGGCTCCCGTGACAGCGAACGCCCATACTGCAGCCGTATCTGCTGCACCAAATCAATCAAACTGGCCTTAAAAATCAAAGAACGCCGTCCCGAAGCCAACGTATACATTCTCTACCGGGACATCAGAACCTACGGCTTCTTTGAAGACCTGTACACCGAAGCACGGCAAAAGGGCGTAATCTTCATCAGATACAGCGAAGACAACAAGCCGGTGGTAGAACTGACCCCCAGCAGCCTAAAAGTAACAGTGACCGACCACGTGCTGGGAGAGCCGATAGAAATTCAAACAGACGCAGTGGGTCTGGCCTCGGCCATCGTACCCCCGCTGGAAACAAACAAAAAACTGTCCCAGTTCTTTAAAGTACCGTTAAACCAAGAAGGCTTCTTCCTAGAAGCACACCTAAAACTACGTCCTGTGGACTTTGGAACCGACGGAGTATTCATGTGCGGTTTAGCCCACGGTCCAAAGAACATGGAAGAAAACATTTCCCAGGCCAAGGCAGCGGCAGGGCGTGCGGCCACCGTACTGGCTAAGCGCGACATCATAGTAGAAGGCAAGAGCGCAGTGGTAGACAAGAAGAAGTGCGCAGCCTGCGGAGCCTGTGAAGCAATCTGCCCGGCCAAGGCAGTACAAGTGGATTTAGAAGAAAAAGTGGCAGTGGTCAACGAAGCTCTGTGCAAGGGATGCGGTGCATGCTCCTCCTCTTGCCGGTGTGGTGCCATCAATATCAAAGGCTGCACTGACGAGCAAATAATGGCCATGGTGAGCGCCCTTTAAGATGAGCTCACTCACTGAAAGACAGGAGGGTAGACAAATGTCATACGAACCCAAAGTGGTAGCCTTTTTATGTAACTGGTGTAGCTATGCCGGTGCGGACCTGGCGGGAGTAGGCAGACTTCAATATCCCCCCAACGTACGCGTTGTACGGGTTCCGTGCTCGGGTAGAATCAACCCCTTATTTATCTTTTCGGCCTTAAGAAACGGAGCAGACGGTATACTAACCTCCGGTTGCCACCCCGGAGACTGCCACTATGTCAGTGGTAACTACGTGGCCCGTCGCAAATTTGCCCTTTTAAAGAGCATGCTGAACTACATGGGAGTTGAAGAAGACCGGGTAAACTTTACCTGGGTATCTGCAGCTGAAGGCGGCAGATTTGCCGATGTGGTATCCAAAGTAAGCGAGCGAGTAAAAGAGATTGGACCCCCCAAAGGGGTATTTAAAAAAGCGGATTGAGGTGTAGCGGATGCAAAATCTAAGTAAAGTAATACAAGACACCGCCAAAAAACTCTTAGAAGAAAAGAAAGTAGACCTGGTGGTGGGGTTTGCCCAGGGAAGCCTACCGCTCCGCAGCACACCTTACTTTGCCCGGACGGTAGACCAAGCGGCGAACCTGATTTGGGACGAATACTGCGAAAACAACCTTACCAACTACCTAAGGAAACGGGAAGAGAAAGTAGCAGTGGTGGCCAAAGGCTGTGATACCAGATCAATAGTGGCCCTGATGAAAGAAAACCAAATCGACCGTGAAAAGCTGTACATCATAGGAGTGCCCTGCCAGGGAATGATAGACCGCAAAAAGGCATCAAAACTGGTGGGCGGAGAAATACTGGAAGCCGAAATAAACGGCGAAGAAATAACACTGAAAGGCAATGGCTTTGAACAAAAGGCACCCAAGGCAGAACTATACTACGACACCTGTATCCGTTGCGCCTACGGCAATCCGGTAATATATGACGAACTGGTTGGCGAAGAAGTGGCTGCCAAAGAACTAAGCTTTGCCGAAGTGGAAGAATTTGAAGCAAAGAGCGCAGAAGAGCGGGCAAGCTTCTTAGCCCAAGAGATGGAGAAGTGCATACGTTGCTATGCTTGCCGCAACGCATGCCCGACCTGCTACTGCCCAGAATGCTTTGTGGACACATCCAGCCCGCAGTGGATCAGCAAGCGGGCATACAGCGCCAAAGACAACCTAATATTCCAGGGCGTGAGAGTATTCCACCAGCTGGGGCGCTGCGCCGACTGCGGAGCCTGTGAGCGGGCCTGCCCAATGGGCATAAAGCTTTCGCTTTTAACCCGCAAAGGAGTAAAAGACGTAAAAGAAACCTTTGGATACGAAGCGGGCCTAAATCCGGACGACAAGCCGGTACTAAACGACTTCACCCCGGACGACCCGCAACCGTTCTTGATGAAGGAATGAGGTGAAAAAGGATGATCATTAAGAAAAGCGAAATTGCCGGACTACTGGACCAGCTAGCTAAAGAATACCGGGTATATGCTCCGGTGGACGAAAACGGCAACATCGCCTTTAAAGCAATAAAAGAAGGTGCTGAAGCCAAGCTGGGCGAGAACTCCAAAAAGCCCCCCAAAGAGATCCTTTTCCCTCAGTCCGAAGAACTGTTTAACTACAGCGTTAACCAAGAGGGACTAAGGATGGACAGCAAGGTGGACGACACCAAGAGCGTAGCCATTGGCCTGCGCCCTTGCGACGCCAAGTCCATAATGCTGCTTGACAACGTATTTTCAAACGATCAGTACCAAGACGTGTACTACCTGGCGCGCCGCGACAACACCGTAATAGTGAGCCTGGGCTGCAACCGGCCCTCCGGCACCTGTTTTTGCACCTCGGTAAACAGCGGCCCCTTTGACACCGACGGCTCAGACGTACTGCTTACCGACATAGGCGAAGCCTACCTGGTAGAAGCCATAACCGAACAAGGCAAAGAACTGGTGGGCAAACTAAACCTGCCGGAAGCAGACGCAGAAGCCAAGGCCCTGGCGGAAAAGGCCAAGGCATCGGCCACAGTAGCCAGTGAAGTGGACCTTGCCGGTTTAAAAGAAAAACTGGACGGCATGTTTACCCACGAATACTGGGATAAATTACACGAAAAATGCATAGGCTGTGCAGCTTGCACCTACCTTTGCCCCACCTGCCACTGCTTTGACATTGAAGACGATGCCAAAGACTGTGAAGGTTGCCGGGTAAGAAACTGGGACGCCTGCATGTTCCCACTGTTTACACTGCACGGTTCAGGACATAACCCCCGCACCAGCGGGAAAGAACGTTTTAGACAACGCGTAATGCACAAATTTAACTACTTCGTAGACAGATACAATGCCACCGCCTGTGTGGGTTGTGGAAGGTGCATCAAAAACTGCCCTGTGAACATGGACATCCGGCAAGTACTGGCGGAAATCAAGGCACAGGACACCGGAAGCGAGGTTGGTTAAGAGAATGGATAGAAACAACCCTTATTTGCCAATACCGATGAGACTGGTAAAGAACTTTACCGAGACCGAAGACAAACTGATCCACACCTTTACCTTGGAGTTTGTAAACAAAGAAGACGAAGAGAACTTCAAGTACATGCCGGGCCAGTTTGCCGAGCTAATGGTATACGGTAAAGGAGAAGCGCCCTTCGGTATCGCCTCTTCACCCACCGAGCCCGGGATACTGAAATTTTCAGTGGCCAAGGTAGGTGTGGTATCCACAGCGCTGCATCTGCTGGAAGAAGGCAGCATAGTGGGTGTGCGCGGACCGCTGGGCAACTGGTACCCTGTGGAAGACCTAAAGGGAAAGAACATAGTAATAATTGGTGGTGGTTTTGCCTTTACCACCCTGCGCTCCACCATTGAATACCTGTTAGACCCCGCACGCCGCGGTGACTACGGGGACCTGACAGTGATTTACGGAGCCCGCAACCCCGGTTTACTGCTTTACAAAGACGAGCTGAAGAAGTGGTCAGAACGGGATGACATAAACCTGGTAACCACCATTGACCGTCCTGTGGAAGGTTGGACCGGGCGCACCGGCTTTATCCCTGCGGTGGTGAAAGAAGAGGCCCCCAGCGCGGAGAACACCGTCTGCATCATCTGCGGACCGCCGGTGATGATTAAATTTACCCAGCCTGTGCTGGAGGAACTGGGTTTTACCCCGGAACAAATAATTATGAGTTTAGAGATGCGCATGAAGTGCGGTTTAGGAATGTGCGGACGCTGTAATATTGGCAGCAAGTACGTCTGCAAAGACGGCCCGGTATTTACCCTGGCACAACTTAAGAAATTGCCTAACGAATATTAATTA
>NZ_JONT01000016.1 GCF_000711975.1 Desulfofalx alkaliphila DSM 12257
CTTTGCAAAGAATGCCGCTGCTTTTTTTAAGAAGGCAATTTCCTTCTCTTTCTCAGCTAGTTCCCGACGTAATCTTTTATTCTCTTCGAAAGCATCTGTTTGTTCTTGTAGTTGAGGGTTGAATTGGCATTCTTTGCGGTGTTGCTTTAACCAGTATGATATCGTA
The DNA here is from genome assembly GCF_000711975.1 of Desulfofalx alkaliphila DSM 12257. Taxonomy (NCBI): domain Bacteria; kingdom Bacillati; phylum Bacillota; class Clostridia; order Eubacteriales; family Peptococcaceae; genus Desulfofalx; species Desulfofalx alkaliphila. Next base: position 167 of record NZ_JONT01000016.1, read on the forward strand.
CCTTGGCCAAGGCCATATTCTTCAGTCAGACTCTTTTGTGTGCGCCCTTCTTCGAGATGAAGGCGTATAATCTTTTGTTTTAACTCGGGTTCATAGTATGGTTTTTTAGCCACTTGTCATCGCTCCCTTGATTTAGTATAACAAAATCCTATATCAAGGTGTTACAACTTTAGTTTACCAGGTCAAAGATAAAGAGTTTTATATTTTAGTGATGGAGGAAGTGGGAAGAGTGTTATATAAAGAATTAAGAAACAAATAATTTATTGCATAATATTTTGGCCATTTTCATAATATTGAACTCGTTAAGTGGGTGCTTCATCCTATTTTAGGTATTATTGCTGTTAATAGAGCGGATATTGTAGATATTGACATGGATTCTATGCTTGTGAGGGAGAAATAAGGATGAGATTGTTTATAGCGGTTAATTTTAATGAACAGGTTAAGAGGGATATAAAAAATATAGTGGAAAGAGTTAAGAGATATGCTAAACAGGGGCGATTTGTAAATGAAGAGCATATGCATTTGACATTGGAGTTCCTGGGTGAGATTACTGAGGAAAGAGTGAAGGACATTTTATCTGCAATGAAGCTTGTAAATGCTGCTCCATTTACCCTAGCTTTGTCCGACCTAGGATATTTTAAACGCAGAGAGGGAAATATTTACTGGTTTGGAATTACTGAAAACAAAGATTTAATGGTTATGCAAAGGGAAGTTCACAAACTGCTAAAAGAAAGGGGATTTAATCTAGAAGAAAGGGAATACAGACCCCATATTACCATTGGCAGAAAAGTTAAATTGACAAACACCTTTAATTCAGACGAGCTAAAGGAATCCATTGGCAAGATTCAGATCCGGGTGAATTCAATAGATTTGGTGAAAAGTGAAAGAATTAATGGCAAGTTAATTTATACAACAATTTTTTCAAAAGCTTTGTAAGGAAAAACATGCCTGTTATGGGGCAGGTTTTTTCTTTTTTAGGAAAAATTTTAACATTTCTTGATATAAATCAATTTATTTTAGAAGACTACTTGGTAAAATGAACACAACATAAATGATATGAAAGAAGGGGAAAATATGTCAAAACATTTTAATGATGTAAAGGAACGGCATTTTAACAAATTGGAGCAATATGTACCTGTTGTTGCACGGGTTCATGGGGGCAGTCACCCAGAATTCCATGAGGTGCGGGCCTTATTTGAAGCTATCAGCAAGAAGATCAAGGGGGCAGGGTCAGAAAGGCCTGAGCTAAATGAAGAATTTGCTAAGTTACGTGAAATTACAAATAACTATACTGTTCCGGCTGATGTATGCGAAACCTATGAGGGGGTTTACAAAATGTTGGCCGAATTAGATAAAGCATATCAAGCTTAGTAGAAATAATTCAAAATGATTTGCCCGCGAAGATGAATCCAGAAAGTAGTAATTTAGCAAGTACTTTCTGGATTCATTTTCATAAATCAAAAATACGGAGGTGATAAAATGGTGCAGAGATTTATATTAAGAAGAAGAAGTCAAATAGCATTAATCAGTGGTGTTTTAATTATAATTGCATTTACCGGCAAATTAGCTTTTAAAAATATAGATGTGTTTGTTTGGTCGCTGATTATTGCCTCCATCTTAGGGGTTGCTCCCATTGCAATTCAAGCATATCAAGCATTAAAGGTCAGGGTTGTCAGTATCGATGTTTTAGTTACCATAGCAGTTGTTGGGGCATTTTTAATTAACAACTATGAAGAGGCAGCCATCGTAACCTTCCTATTCTTATTTGGTGCTTATCTGGAACAACGCACATTGAATAAAACACGTTCTGCCATAAAAGAATTAACTGAAATCGCCCCGGAAAGTGCCTTGAAGCAAATGGAAAATGGAGAATTCGAAGAGGTAGAAGTGGATGAGGTTGACATAGGTGATGTTTTACTTGTTAAAACCGGGGCAAAAGTTCCTGTGGACGGTACAGTCTTAACAGGTGAAGGTCATATTAATGAGGCCAGTATTACCGGTGAATCCGTTCCGGTAAGTAAAAAGAAGGGTTCTCAAGTATATGCCGGCACCATTTTAGAAAACGGCACCATTCAAGTAGTTGCAGATCGCGTCGGTGAGGATACTACTTTTGGTAAAATTATAGAATTAGTGGAAGAAGCACAAGATTCAAAGTCAGAGGCTGAGCGCTTCATTGATAGATTTTCTAAGTACTATACTCCGGCTGTTTTAGTTTTTGCTGCTATTGTATGGCTTATTTCCCGGGACCTTGAACTTGCAATTACCATTTTAGTACTAGGCTGTCCGGGGGCATTGGTTATCGGTGTGCCGGTTTCTAACGTTGCCGGAATCGGTAATGGAGCACGAAACGGTGTTCTATTGAAAGGCAGCGAAGTGATTCACGATTTTAGTAAAGTTGACACAGTGGTATTTGACAAAACAGGTACATTAACAATAGGAAATCCTAAGGTGGCCGATACCCAATTTTATACAAATAACCTTGATGAAGTGTTGGGTTACCTTGCAAGTGTTGAAAGTGAATCAGACCATCCATTGGCCAAAGCAGTTGTAGAACATATTGGAGATACGAAATCCTATACCGTTGAAAGCACAGATGTTGTAAAAGGTGGCGGAATTGTTGCTTACGTAAACGGGCATAGGGTAGCAGTCGGTAATGTTGCATTGATGGAAGAAGAAAATGTACATTTAAATGAAAAAGTTCGTGATGATATTGCCCGATTTGAGCAAAAGGGTAACTCACTTGTACTGACAGCGGTTGATGGTGAATTAAAAGTACTAATGGGTATCCGTGATCAAATTCGACCCGGTGTAAAAGAAGATCTTCAAAGGTTAAAGAAATTAGGTGTGAAAAACCTAATAGTCCTCTCAGGAGATAACCAGGGAACAGTTGATTTAGTAGCCCATGAACTTGGAATGACCGAAGCGCACGGGCACATGCTGCCGGAAGATAAATCAGCCTACATTGAGGAGTTACAAGCCAAAGGTCAAATTGTGGCCTTTGTTGGAGATGGAGTAAACGACAGTCCTTCCCTGGCTCTGGCAGACATCGGAATCGCCATGGGAAGTGGTACAGATGTAGCAATTGAAACTTCAGATATTGTCTTGATGAATTCAGACTTCAGTCGCCTGCCACATGCTTTGGGCCTAACAAAGGCAACAGCCAATAATATGCGTCAAAATATTGTTATCGCAGTGGGGGTTGTAATAGTTCTACTGGCCAGTGTGTTCTTAAGTGAGTGGATGAATATGACAATCGGTATGTTAGCACACGAGGCAAGTATCTTAGTTGTAATTTTAAACGGTATGAGACTCCTGGGTTATAAATTAAGAAAGTAGTTTAAGTGGGGAAAATAGCGTCATCTTTATGCCGGCACAAACCAGATGATGGCATTGGTGACGCTTCCCATTTCAAACAGCTTCTTACGCAACAGTAAAATAATAGCAATTAATTGCAGGGTAGAATTAGGGGTGGCTGTTAGAATGGGCTTCAGTCCCCAAACTTTGCCTGTTCTTATGAGCCTTCTTTCTAGGCTTGAAAACTGATACACCAATCATAATCAGCATAATTAATATCTGTAAGGAGATGAATAAAAGAACAAGTCCTCCGTCCGAAAAGCCACCATTAAAGCCGGATGTGTTTACCTTATCTATTATTGAAAATATTTGACCAATAGTTCCGACACCAATACATGGTATGAGCAATAAAATTAAGATCCATTTAGAAAGTACCCAACCGTTCTTAATAAATCCCCAGTTTGTAAAAAATCCGTAGACTAAACCTTGAATTAGTGTAAAAATGGCTACAGGCAAGATTAATTTTTGATATAACATGGGTATTAAAGGGGCAATTACCAGAAAATCAGTTTCATTTAGAGTAAAAAAACTTATCAAGGCCAGTATACCTATAGATGCCGTTGCTCCAAACCATATGCTTGCAGTTATTATATGCAAAATACGCAACCATTTCATACTTTTACCCTTTATCATTTTTTACCTCCTGTTAACCAACCTCGCGCAGCATTTTTTCAATAGCACTGATACGTGCCTTTATATCCGCTATATCATTGGCCATGTTTTCCTGCTTTTCAACCATTTTCTGCTGTGCTGAAATAGATTCTTCAGCCAGCTTGCGATATGCTTCATCGCGGGCGGCTTCAGCTATACCGGCGTTTTTGGCCCTTATGTTTTTGGATATTTGCGAAATGGCTGTCACAGCTATTATGGTTATTAATGTTAGAATAAATAGTACAAATCCCATGCCTCCAATGCCAAAAATAACCTCTTCGTTCATTCTTTATCCTCCTTTTTATTTTCCTTTGAAGTTGTATTGCCGGCCTCTTTGAGAGTAAGTGTTTTTACTGCCCCAGTAATAGTCTCAGGGGTTAGCTTGAGTGCAAAGGGCAGTAATTCAAAATAATTCATTGCCTTGCCGTCTTCTGATAATTCCAGTTTGCTTGTCACCAAACCGGCCTTTTCTAAGCGCTTTAAGTGCATATAGAGCAGTGGGCGACTAATCATAGCCTCCCGGGCAAGTTGACTTACATGGATGCGCCTTCCATTTAACAAGGCCAGAATTCTTAATCGATGTGGGTTTGCCAATGCTTCCAGTATTGAGAGCAGCTCATCTCCAGATGGTAATGTGGGTTTTAAACGATCTTTATCATCTATTGCTTATCCATCCTTTCAAAGATATAAAAGCATAACACCTGTAATAATTTTATTACAGGTGAAATAATATGTCAACTATGATTAGGATATATTATGAGATAAATTTGATGTAAATCAATTTATTTTTAATAGCAATAGAGTAAAATAAGTATTAAGAAAACAAGTGTTTAAAAAAGGAGCGATAATAATGCAAAAAGCCACGATTCAATTGGAAACCTTAACCTGTCCTTCATGCTTACAAAAAATTGACAAGGCAGTAAAGTCCTTAGAAGGTGTGGACAAAGAGAGTGTAAATGTATTATTTAACTCAAGTAAAGTAAAGTTAGACTTTGATAATGAAAAAATATCAATAGAAAAGATTAAAGATGCCATCACTGCCCTAGGGTTTGAAGTAAAAAAATCCCAAGTAAGAGACAAATAAGACCAAACCGATCCCACCATGGGGATCGGTATATTTTTTATCTGAAAAAATAATCCTGGAAAATAATGTAAATAAATTGCAACCTGTTAAATATCCTTCCATATTATGTTAGTAGGGAGGGATATTATGTGTAAAAATGAAAAAGAATTTGCAAATGAGTCTTTGCGCCAAAACTTATTCTGGCTGCGGATTATGGCGGAGCATGCCCTGTTCGTTCGGCTGGGGCTTCCCTGCAATGAAACACAATTGATTAATGAAGCAATAGAATTGGAAGCACAGTTTCGAATGTTACTGAAGACTGCCCGCGAAACTCCGAAGGATGAAAAAGCAGTACGTAGATTAAACAGCATGGTGATTAAGGCTCTGGATAGAATTATTAGCTTCAAAACCAGAGTACTAAAGCGTATCATTACCTGTTCTATCGGTGGTGCAAACTACCCGCTGTTAGTAGATCACATTAGAAGAGAAGCGATCCGTTTTAGGGCTATTCTTATTCGCTTAAATAAAGGAATTAAACTGCCCCTTAATGAAAAGGTACTTCAAGAAGAAATTTTCTGGTTGCGAATTATGGGTGACCACGCAAGATTTATTGCCCACCTGCTTGACCCTTCAGAGAGGGAACTGGTTGGCGTATCCTTCAAGTTTGCCGAACGATTTGAAACATTGCGCCTGCAAGCCAGGGACCTTGAATCAATGCTTGTTCCCGGAGTTTTTGAGGAAGAGCAATTCCCAGTGAAATTTGTAGAGGAACCCTTGCTTACCCATTTTCCTGTTAAACCCGGTGTAATTCCTAGATTAATAAGATTTAATAAGCAGGTGATTAATGCCACCAAAGATATTAGAGATTTTAAGAAGATTGCCCGTGAATTAATTGCAGCCTGTAAGGTTTTAAGTATTATTGACCCGCTCCTTGCAGACCATGTTCTTCGCGAAGCTAATATGGCGTTGGAAGATTTAACGATGATTCAAAATAAGATTGATATAAAATGTTAATGTTATGGAAAACAGACAAGTGTTAATTTATGCCGCTAAAGAAGGGCGGGTTTCACGCCCGCCCCATAACCCCAGCAGTCTTTAGGGGATTACTGAAGCTTATTTTGATTATTAACCATTTCGTCGCCAACCTTGTTGTGTTCCGCGCTAATTAAATGCTCCATACCCCTTACCAGTGTGTCATCTTCAAGAATACTAAATAAATGATAGCCAAGATCTTCTCTGTCTAATAAAACTTCTTCAAGAACCTCTACAGTGCCCCAATCGTTAAGCTCATGGGCCCGCTTAATTTGTTTGCGTAGCATATCCTGTAGCTTTAGCTCATGTTCAAGGTCGTTGCGAATAAAATCCCTCATGGTGTAGCGTCCTTCGACCTCATGCTTAATATACGACAGTTCGTGCTGAGTTACAGGATGGGCGGTGGGAACACCTCCCAGGCGGGCAACGCGCTCACCTATCATATCTATATGTTTGATGGTCTTTTCTATATGTTCTTCTAACAAATGATGCAGGCTAAGAAATGATTCTGCTCCTTCAGTTAGCCAATGATGTTTGTTGTACTGGTGTAATGCAACGGTTAGAGCGCACATATGATCATCAAGCATTAATGCCATTTCATGACGTATTTCATAGGGAAGTCCTATTCCACACCCCTCTATTTTAACCGTTCTGGGCTGTTGTCTTAAAACCATATGGTGGTTGCTTGAATGTCCGGGAGTAGTGGGATTGAAACCGGACTTATCTAGGTTAAACTTGCCTTCAAAATTACTCATATTAATTACTGTTGTTTTGAGTTCATTCGATACAAAATTACTTGTTTCCATAATATATTACCTCCATGCCCTTTAAATTTTTGTTCTTAGTTTTCTTATATAAGGACCGGTTTATTCAAAATATTAGTAAAACTATTTTTAGCTCAGAATACAAAGGAATTGTTGATTTAATGTCAATTATGTGCTAAAATCTGGCTGAGTTAATAAGTCAATACAGCTAAAACGAAGATTGAGAAGAGTAGTCATAAATTGAAAGCTACAGAGAGTCGCTAGTGGCTGAGAATGCGGCGGGGATATTTATGATGAATGGGCTCATGAGTGCGATCCGAAAGTGGTTAGTAGGCATCGCCGGAAATCCTATCCGTTATCAAGGGGACATGTATGATAGTACATGGTTAAAGTTGGGCATGTAAATATGCCAATTTGGGTGGCACCGCAGGAGATAGCCTCTTGTCCCATAGTCTGGGATAAGGGGTTTTTTATATTTTCAGCAGATAACCCTGCTTTAACGAAGTACCAAAACAATTAATTAATAGAGGGGAGTTTAACTATGATTAACAAGAGAGGCTATTTTGGAGAGTTTGGTGGCAGATTTGTTCCGGAACAGTTAGTGGCACCGCTTGATGAGTTGGAAGAAAACTTCTACAAGTATATTCAAGACGAAGAATTTCTAAAGGAGCTGAACTACTATTATAAACAATTTGTTGGACGCAGCAACCCCTTATACTTTGCGAAAAAATTAACAAACCAAGTGGGCGGAGGGAAAATATACCTAAAAAGAGAGGATTTAAATCACACCGGTGCCCACAAGATTAACAATGCCTTGGGCCAGATCTTGCTGGCGAAGAAAATGGGTAAAAAAAGAATTATTGCTGAAACCGGAGCCGGGCAACACGGTGTGGCCACCGCCACGGCATGCGCACTTTTCGGACTTGAATGTGTAATTTATATGGGTGCAGTTGATATAGAACGGCAAGAACTTAACGTTTTCCGCATGGAATTGTTGGGGGCCAAGGTGCATTCAGTAAAAACAGGCACCGCTACTTTAAAGGATGCAGTGGATGAGGCTTTAAAAGATTATGCCTTAAATTATGATAACACCTTTTATTTATTAGGCTCAGCTGTGGGGCCCCACCCCTATCCAACCATGGTGCGTGAGTTCCAAAGCGTCATTGGCCGAGAGGCCAAGGAGCAGATTTTGGAGGCAGAAGGTAGGCTGCCGGACTACTTGGTGGCCTGTGTTGGCGGCGGCAGTAATGCCATTGGCCTATTCCACCCCTTCTATCATGACAGTTCAGTTAAAATGATTGGTGTTGAACCGGCCGGTAAAGGTTTAGACACCGGTGAACATGCTGCCAGCATAACAAAAGGCACCGTAGGTGTTATACACGGTTTTAAATGCTATACTCTGCAGGATGAAAACAACGAGCCCCTGCCGGTGCATTCCATCGCTGCAGGTCTTGACTACCCCGGAGTAGGACCTGAACACAGTTACTATAGTCAAAGTGGCCGGGCGGAATACCACTGTATTACCGATGATGAAGCATTGGCAGCCTTTATGCAGTTATCCAAAACTGAAGGGATAATCCCTGCCATTGAAAGTGCCCATGCGGTGGCCTATGCCATAAAGTTAGCCAAAACACTCGATCCGGACCAAATTATTATTGTAAACCTTTCCGGTCGAGGGGATAAGGATGTGGCCCAGGTGCAAGAAATGCTAAAAAATAAATAATTAAAAAACCTCTGCTGAGAGTTTGGCAGAGGTTTTTTATTAGAAGCCATAATATAACCAACAATTAATTGCTATCCATAATAAAAAATAATTATTGAAATATGTTCAAAAAAGTAATGACAATCACAAAGCCTTGTGCTATATTATTACCAATCAAAATTTGTGAAAATTGACACATACCTTCAATATTGATGGAATGGGGCCCAATAATTTCCACCCCTAATTACTATAAACTATGATATTTGCAGAAAAAACCACCACAGCGGTGTTTCAAGCCAAAATAACAGTATAATTAAAGATTTCTTTACTGACAAAACTATTGTCATTACATTGCCGTGATTGTATAATAGCAATAACTAAATAATTAGTAACTATTTAATAATTGATAACAACATTATAGTCTGTTATTTTTCCTTTGTATAGAGTGCTTGGGCATGACCGGTAGTATGCTTGGGCATGACCAAGCTTTTATAATGTCTACCCATGTGAAATTTTCATCAACCTATTACATAAAGGGGGAATGCTTGGAATTAGTTTAGTAAAGCTATCCCTTGAACAAGAAGAGGTTAAAATTAGAAACTGTAATGATTCCACTAACGATGCCCGATGCTCCATTTGACTATGGTGGTGAGGTGAAAACCTTGACCATATAACTTTCGGCTTTCCGAGAGCTTTATTCTATGGAAAAGGGGGGTTAATGGATAATTTCAAAGCACCTTTTTTGTCAGATTAAAATTTGAAGGGGGGAATTGGTTTTGAGAAAGCTATACAATGCTTTCATGCAAGCCTCCACGGCCCATGCCAGGTGGGACTATGAAACATCAATGACAATTCTGCGGGATAAAAAACGGTTATTCTTGCTATTATTAATGGCGCTGCCCATATTAATTCCAGCTATCGCCCATGCAGCTTCAAACTTGCCAGGGGTTTTAGGTGGAAATGCAGCCTATGCGCCTTCTTTTTATTCACCGCAAGTATTTTATGTATCAATTGCCGTGGGATTAGTTGCCGGTTTGATTACCGGTTGTATTGGTGCAGGCGGAGGATTTATTATTGCACCGGCGTTAATGAGTGTAGGGGTAAAAGGTATTTTGGCTGTAGGTACTGACCTGTTCCATATATTTGCCAAATCCATTATGGGAACCACTATCCACAAAAAGCTAGGTAACGTACACGTTGGCTTAGCCATAGCGTTTTTAGTGGGTTCCGGCCTTGGAGTAACAGTGGGTGGGCAAATAAACCGTGCAGTTTATAACATGAACCCCGTGCTAAGTGACATGGTGATTAGCCTTATTTATGTGCTAATGTTAGGATTTTTAGGAACCTATGCCATGTACGACTTTCTTAAGTCTAACCAAAAGAACAAAGGCTCCGACCAACCCCAGCAAGGGGGAGAAGAGCTAACTGCTTTGGCCAAAGCTGTACAAAGCAAAAAGATACCGCCGATGATTACCTTTGATGAGCACATGGTTCCCGGTGGTAGAAAAATATCTGCGTGGTTTGTGGCATTTTGCGGCTCCATTGTTGGTTTCTTTGCAGCCATGATGGGTGTAGGCGGCGGATTTTTAACCTTCCCCATGTTTGTTTACGGTATGGGGGTAGGAACAGCTACCACTGTGGGTACTGATATTCTGCAAATTATCTTTACCGCCGGTTATGGTGCCATTAGCCAGTATGCCATCTATGGATATATTTTTTATACCTTAGCCATGGGTATGTTAATAGGTTCATTGCTGGGTATTCAGGTGGGCGCCCTTACCACAAAGGTAGTTTCCGGCCACACCATTCGTGGTTTTTATGCCGTTACCATAATAGCAGGTTTTGTTAACCGCCTGTTTGCTCTGCCGTCAAAGCTGGTGACGATGGAGTACATCTCGATGTCTGCATCCACCGCTCAAACAATTAACAGTGTAGGTAACGTTGTTTTCTTTGCCATTGTAGGTTTCTTTGGTTTCTGGGTGTTCAGTAAATTTATTACCAACATTGGAAGACTTAGAGAAGATGCTATAGCGGCCTCCTCCAACGGGAAAGGAGTGAGCCAGTAATGATAGTAAATAAAAAAGAGTTTACCATTGGTATTGCACTGGCAATAAGCTTCTTTGTTATATTTGCTTTTATACTGTCTCCATCCTTTGGCGACGGACGCAATGGCCTAGAGTTTTCTGACGATATGTTTAACTCTATCTCTAAAGGCTCCAGTTATCGCATCCCTGAATTAAAGGAAGATGTTGAATCTAAAGTAGGGCAAACGCTAAGTTCATCATTTGAAGCCGCCAGTGCCGAACAGGCCGAAAAGATTGCTTTGTTGTATAAAGAGGCCGGCGCCCAAGTAACTGTAGACGGTACTGAAGTTAAAATTGACGGGGATTTAGGCAACATAATCAAAGCTACCATCGCTGATTCTGACGACATGTATTTTAATAATGGCACAGTGGTAAGTGACAGATATGGTTATGATGAAAAAGAAGTGATGTACAACTGGTGGTACTCCTTTGAAGGACTGAACGGGTCTTTACAGAAGGAAGGCCAGTTTAGTGTAGCGGCATACATCAATGATGTTAAAATTAAAGCAGTTGAACCGGCCTATAACTACTATGGTATTGAAGCCCAAAATGCGGCTGACCAAAAGCTGCCTTTGGCAGGGATGTTGGTGTTTTATGTAATATACACCATATGGTGGGGATTTGCCATCTTCTACATCTGTGAAGGTGTGGGTGTGCTGATGGTTGATAAAAAATGATAAATTTGTATAAAAAATATAAGTTTGTATAAAAAATTGGGGTGGACCGTTGTCCACCCCAATTTTTGTATAAATATTCACAGAGATATTAACAAAGTTACCCAAACAAGCTATAATGTAATAGTGTGTTATTTTCACCACAAATTTACATTTTATAAGGGGGGATGGTAGCAATTTTTAAGAACATACAAATTAGGACAGTATTAATGACGTCGTTTTTTGCTGTTGCAATGGTGGCTGCAACCATTGGTTTTTTTGGCTACAAAGGCATTAATGATGTATCAGAAAGTATAGTGGAGATTGAAGAGGTGTGTATGCCCAGTATTCAATCGCTGCAGACCATAAGAGAAGCTCTTTCTTCGGTGGTGGTGGGTGAACGGGGCTTATTGATTCATGAGTGGTTTGGTGAACAATACCTGCGAAATACCCAGTACCAACACATAGATGATTCAATAAATCGGGCCAATGAGGCCTGGAATACATATGAACCCCTGCCTAAAACAGAAGAAGAGGAAATGTACTGGGGTATGTTTAAATTAGAATGGAACCGCTGGCAGGGGCGCAGCCAGCAGGTGATAGACCTGGCCAAAGAAATAGACGCATTGATTGCGGAGGGCTATGCAGTGGATGATCCGGCGGTGTTAGAACTAGAAGAGCAGATTATTAGGGCCGCTGAGATGTCACGGATATCTTATTTGGTTGCTGATGGAACACTCCAGGAATTAATTGATATGAATGTGCAGGTGGCTGATGATGCTCGCCTTGCAGCCGATGCCACTGCCAGATCAGCAAGTCAAATGATTATAGGCGCAGTGATAGCTATAGTGGTGTTTGCCGTGGTACTGGCAATTTTTATTGGTCGTACAGTTGAACAACGTTTGACTAAACCTGTGGGCGAATTGGCTGCGGTGGCCGGTGCAGCTTCAAAGGGTGACTTAACGGTAGATGTACAAGTAAAAAGTCAAGATGAAATTGGTAAACTTGCCGAGGCAATTAAAATGATGATCAATCAGATGAGGGAAATGGTAGGACATATTGCTGAAAAGTCTGATGCGGTATTTTCGTCTGCACAACAGTTAAGTGCTACTTCCCAACAAACTGCGGCCAGTGCCAATGAAACGGCATCTACAATGAGTGAAATATCTTCCACCGTTGACCAAGTAAGCACTAACATACAAGAGGTTTCTAACGTTTCAGAGAGCGTAGCCAAACATGCTGATCATGGCGCCCGGGGAATTGATCAGGTTATTAACCAAATAACTAAGATTTCCCATTCCACCCAAGAGGTGGGGCAGTCAATTAACGGTGTGAATGAAAAATCAATAGAAATTAACAAGATAGTGGAATTGATAACCGGCATAGCAGAACAAACCAACCTGTTGGCCCTAAATGCTGCCATAGAAGCGGCCCGGGCAGGGGAACAGGGCAAAGGTTTTGCGGTGGTGGCTGAGGAAGTAAGAAACCTTGCCGAGCAGTCCACCGAGGCGGCCAAGGAAATTGCTGTATTGATTAAAGACATTCAAGAACAGTCTGATGTTGCAGTTGCCACAATGAACCAAAGTGTTGAAGATGTGGAAGAGGGTACCAGGGTTGTGCAAGAACTGGGAACGGACTTTAAAGAAATTATTGGCCAGGTGCAGGGCCTGACAGACCAAGTGCAGCAGGTGGCAGCGGCCACCCAGCAGATGTCTTCCGGGGTGCAAAATGTAGCCGCCACCGCCGAGGAGCAAACTGCTTCAATGGAAGAGGTATCTGCTGCAGCCCAAACCATGTCACATCTGTCAGAGGAATTAAATGAACTTGTGGATAAGTTTAAGGTATAGTAGGAAATGGAAAAAAACAGTTATGGGGCGGACCACACTAGGTCCGCCTTACTTATTCTTATAATTTAAATATTGTGGTATAATTCTTTGGGAAACTCATCTATATATAAATAAGGAAACTCAGCAATGAAAGGAGCTTACCATGTCCATTTTAGAGGCACTAATATTTGGTTTTGTTCAAGGTTTAACAGAATTTTTACCCATTTCTAGTACTGCCCATATCGTGATTACGCAATTAATATTAGGTTACAAATTCACCGGACTGGAGTTTGAAATTTTTCTTCACTTTGCCTCGGTATTGGCAGTGATTATTTATTTTAGAAAGGATGTCTGGGAAGTAATTGTGGGCTTTTTTTCTTACCTTAAAACCAGATCTTCCCGGCACTATACACAATTCCGTTTTGCCATTTACATACTGGTGGCTACGGTAATTACAGGGGGTCTGGGGGTGGTTTTCAGTGATTTAATTGAGGACTCCATGAAAACCTCTGGATTTATTGCTGCCAGCTTAGCTGTTACCGGGGCCATGTTAATTTTTATTGAGCGATTTCATCATTACGGCAACCGGGGTATAAAGGATATGCGGTTATTGGATTCAATTATTGTGGGATTAGCCCAAACGCTGGCTGTGATGCCCGGTATTTCTCGTTCCGGCACCACGCTGGTTGCTGCCCTATGGGCCGGCTTAAACCGGGACACTGCAGTGCGTTATTCTTTTTTGTTGGCCATACCCGTTATTCTGGGCTCTACGGTACTGGCAGTGGGCAACTATAATGCAGAAATGTGGGCCACCGTTGGCGCTGTTCCGCTATTGGTAGCCTTTGTAGCAACCTTTATTTTTTCTTGGATTGGTATCATCTGGTTGATAGATTTTTTAAAGCGCAGCAAACTAATTTATTTCGCCATTTATTGCTTTGTTTTAGCCTTTTTAGTGTATATGTTTATTGATACTAACATCGTTCTTGACCTATAAAAAAGTCGCGGCAAAAATCAATTAATTGACGGTCAATCTCATCGATGTACCCAATATCTTCTTTTAAGTCCCAAAACTTTATTGCTGCGATTTCTTCGTTTGCTTGAAAGGTATTTACCTTTTCAATTTGACCGTAAAACAAGGTACCGTATTCAATTCGACGGTCCGGTTGAAAACAAAACTTCATTATACCCTTTAGACAAATGCTGTTCACAGCCTGGCTTGATTCTTCGTATAGTTCTCGCCGGGCGCACTGTTTGGGAGTTTCGCCGGGGTCTATATAACCGCCCGGCAACTCCCATTTGTTTTTAAAACGATTAAATACCAAGAGGCAGCTATTTTTTGCCTTTGCAACTATCACCGAATGGGTGAGCGGCGCATCTATGGCTATGCCGCTTAATTTTTCGTCATTGGTTTCTACAAATTCCAGAAAAATATCTCCGTTTTTATTTACCAGTATCATTTAAAACCCCCACCACATTAGCCCAATCAAAGTACTTACCGCAGCAAAGGGTGGTCGCCACAGATGAAATGGCGGCCTCTTTAATTTAATTCCTTGGCAATAATATCCCTTACCGTTTCAGATAATTTGGCCTGTTCTTCCTTGCTTAGTTTATCCACATAAATTGGTGGCGACACCACCAATTTAACCTTTGCCGGTTTAATTAGCCTTTTTTGCTCTAACATTTGATAAGACCCCTTAATGGTTACCGGCACAATGGGCACCTTAGCTTTCAGTGCCAACTTCATCCCCCCGGCTTTAAATTCATTCATCACATTGCTTTTACTGCGGGTGCCTTCAGGAAACAACACCATGCTTTTACCCTGCTTTAATAATTCAATGCCCTCAAGAATGGCCTTCACTGACTGCCGCATATTGTCCCTCTCAATAAAGACGCAGTGGATTTTTTCCATCCATGTTCTAATAATGGGCACCTTCTTTAATTCTGCTTTGGCAATAAATCCCTTTGGTTTATCTATATAACCAATTAACAGAGGAATATCAAAATTACTTTGGTGATTGCTGACAAAGAGCACGGTGCCCTCAGGAATATTTTCTAAACCCGCCACCTCTACCTTGGTACCGGTGTATTTAATTATGGACCTGGCCCAGCTCCGGGCAATGGCGGCTATTTCTTTTTCGGCTTGCTGGTGTTGTCCACTATTTATTAGGCGGTTCACTTTTTTTAGCAAGAGCAGAGAGTATAATTTGTATAACCAAAAATAGGTAAACCAGAGCACGGTTCTTAGCAAGATTCATAACCCCCTTATGGCAATAATGGATTAGTGTATAAGAGCGGCCGTTTATCGGCAGTATCTTTGCCGGTATTAAAAGATATGTTGGGAAAAAGCGCTGTCAGTTGCTCGGTATTTTTGATGTTCACTTGCTTACTGTTCAGCAACTGCCAGGTGCCGTTAATAATTGTTACTGCCTCCCTGCGGGCGGTGGCCAGCAGCTGATGAAGACTGTAGTCATAACACTCATTTTTATCGCAAGGGTGACACCAACCTTGTCTACCTTCGTTTAAATAATCATCCTTTAGGCAATCTACCGGGCGATAAATATAATAGCGGGCGTTTATTTTGCTGCCGGTGATAAAGTCAAAACCGGTTAATAACCTTCTTTTAATACCCCAGGGGTCATAAAAGAAATCCAGTGCCTGCATCATATGTCGGTAGCACCTATCTATCAATTCTGCTGTGGGCTTTACCGGCGCTTTGTCTAAATAAAGTTTATTTAATACCTGCATATACAGGTGGTTAATGTCCTGGGGCAGGTGACTGCCTAACTGGATATAGGGCTTTACCGGAGTTTTGCTTGTATCGATCTTCCACCTGGAGTGGGCCAAAATACTGTCTATGGCCGCTTCTATTCTCTTGTGATTGCCGGCTGGGTGCTTTATTCCCGATATATAATGTATATAAGGATGGGCCCATCTGTCCACCGTCCAGTGACAAATTAATCCCATTAAATACACAGTTAACCTATTGCGTAATTTGGTGTCGGTGATTGCATTGATATAGGCAGCGATTTCTTGAAAGAAATTACCGCATTGTTCAAGGTGGATGATTTCGCCAAAATAGGTGCCCCTTTTATCCCTTAACCAGGGCCAGAAATTGTAATACAAAAAGAAGTCCGGGCCTTGGCATCCAAATCTAAATAGGTTGAGGTGCCGCCGGATTAGCAGGCGGCATTGGTTATCCGGTAGGTCGGCTACTATTTCTTCTCCGGTGATGATATGTGTCCAAAGGTCTGGCATATATTCACCCCGTTATCGGTTTAAATATATTTTAACATACAAGCGAGGGCTTGACTTGTGGTAGCAGGTTTTTTCTGCTAAAATTGTCGAGGGAGAGTGATAAAAGTGAATTTAACCACCGGTCTAGTGGGTTTACCCCTGGTGGGTAAAACAACAATTTTTAACTTGCTTACCGACTCAAATTTAGAGACATCTAATTTTTTATCCGGCAAAACGGAAACCAATATGGGCCAGGCCAGGGTACCTGATAAACGCATTGACTTTTTATCCAATATGTTTAAACCGCGCAAAACTACATATGCACAAATTCAGGTTCATGATGTACCTGGCCTGGTGCGGGGTGCCAGTCAAGGCCAGGGAGTAGGCAACAAATTTATGGATAATATCCGCAATGTAGATATGCTGGTACATGTGGTAAGGGCCTTTAACAACCCTGATGTTCCCCATGTGGAGGACAGCATTAACCCCATGCGTGACATTGAAACCATTAACACCGAATTGTTGTTTGCTGATATAGAGCTGCTGGATAAACGCATAGAACGTATTCAGCAGGGCAAAAAAATTAAAAAGGAGCAGCTAAAGGAGCTGGAGGTGCTGAAAAGACTTTTGGCTGCCCTGGAGAATGAACAACCCCTCAGCATGGTGGAGCTGAACGAAGATGAGCAGCAACTGCTGCAGCACTACAGCTTTTTTACCGAAAAACCCCTGCTGCTGGTAATTAACATCGATGAAGAACAGTTTCAATCTAATGATTATCCCCATAAGGCAGAGGTTGAAGCGTGGGCGGCCCAAAGGGATGTACCGGTGCTGGAGATATGCGGCCAAATTGAGATGGAAATTAGTCAATTGCCCCCCGAAGACCGGGAGATGTTTATGGAGGACCTGGGCATTACCGATTCCGGTATTAATCGTTTGGCCAGGGCCACCTATGAAAGGCTTGGTTTAATATCCTTTTTCACCACAGGGGAGGATGAAGTAAAGGCCTGGACAATCCGCAAAAACACTGATGCCAAAAGGGCTGCGGGGAAAATTCACTCTGACATAGAGCGGGGCTTTATCCGTGCCGAGGTAGTTAAATACCAGGATTTGGTGGATGTGGGCAGCATGGCAAAGCTAAAGGATCTGGGCAAATACCGCCTGGAAGGAAAAGAGTATATTGTGCAAGACGGAGATATTATAAACTTTAGGTTTAATGTATAAGGGGGCGGAAGAATTCCGCCCCCCAATTATTTTTATTAAAATTCATACTTGGCAGCCCTAGCCACAATGGGATCTAATAGTTCCCTGCTTTGGTGGTCTGCATATTCCTTCATAATCTTAAGCTTCCTGGCCCTGGCGCCGTCGCCCAGCACAGTGTTCATTAAATGTACCGGGTAGGGCAACATGGTACCTTCTTGGTCAACTAACTGCTCGGGGAAAAAATATGCATCAAGCTTTGCCAGTTCACCGATGATAATGCCCAATTCCTTCTTTGGCACAGGTTTACCGGTGCTGTTGCTGACATCACCGCAATACTCTATTTTAGAGTTTGCTATCTCATCGGGTATTTTAATTTGATGGTCTTCCCACAGTTTTTTGGCCACATACTGCAGCCCCTGATTTAGATTTCCTTTCTCAAACTCCTGCTTACTTAATAGGCCAAAAAAGCGACAGGTGGCCGGGCGTACCTCGTAAATATCACACCTCTTGTCATCGCCTAAAAAGGGGCATTTTTGATTAACATCCACAAGCTCCAGATAAAAATACTCGGCTGATTTGGATAAAAAGTCTTGCCAGCGATCCTTTAAGTGGTCGCGCACATACCTATACATATTAATATACTCTATGAAAAAAGCCGGAGGGCTGCCGATGCTACAGCAGCGGGCGCAGTTTTTACAGGTGCTTTTCGGTAGCTTATCATATGCAAGTTGTAATTCGTCAAAAAGTTTTTGTTGCTGTGCTTTGTTTAAAGCCTTATAGAGTTCAACAGCAGGTAGCATTATGCGGTCATCTCCTTTGTTAATCATTTCACTATTTCATTATAACAAATAATATAACTTAATGCGATAGTAAAACTATAGTTGAAATAAAGGAAATATGAAATTTCATTGGAAATTTCACTTAATTTAATATCCTTGAATATAATGTCGATATATGTCATAATATTTGTCGACACGAACCTTTTCTCTCCATGAGAAATAATATTAAATGTTTTTTTATTGTCCCCCTGCTCAAAGAGATAGGGGGTCTTTTTTATATTTTTTCTTATTTGTACGATAAAACTTCCTAAATAGACACAGGGAAAAAAATCTTATCCATTGTCTAAGTACGTGAAATGATTTACAATATTGATATAGGCATATATCTGGCAAAATTTTGTCTAAGCGAGGTGAATTTTGCTATGTGGTTGGAAGCCACCTTGGGTCTAATGGGCGGCATGGGCCTGCTGCTCTATGGTATGTACATCATGAGCGAGGGCTTACAAAAGATAGCCGGCCAAAAACTACGCACCGTAATGAGCACCTTAACCCAAAATAGATTTATCGGTCTCTTGGTTGGTGCAGTGGTTACAGTAATTTTACAAAGCAGCACTGCAACCACAGTTATACTGGTGGGTTTGACCAGTGCCTCTATCATAACCTTGAGACAGACGCTGGCGGTAATACTGGGTGCTGATATTGGAACCACCATCACTGCCCAGTTAATAGCCCTTAAGGTAACTGAAATTGCACTACCCATAGTGGGTATTGGCGCCACCATTATATTTTTCGGTAAAACAGGGAAATACAAGCGCATCGGCCAGGCAATAACAGGTTTTGGTCTACTGTTTTTAGGTCTTAAAATAATGTCAGATGTGATGTACCCACTGCGGGATGACCCCTTTTTTACCAATGCTCTCATGCAAATCAGTGATCGCCCGGTGCTGGCTATATTATTGGCGGCCATATTTACCTTTTTAGTGCACAGCAGTGCTGCCACCATAGGTATCATTATGCTGTTGGCAATGCAGGGTTTGGTGCCGCTGGTTTCGGCAGTTTTCCTGCTCTTTGGTGCCAACATCGGCACATCATTTACCGCCCTGATATCCAGCTTGGGGTCCACTAGGGAGGCCCAAAGGGTGGCCACTGCCCATTTGCTTTTTAAACTTGTGGGGGTGTTAATCTTTTTACCCTTTGTGAGCCCCTTTGCAAACCTGGTTACTTGGATTACACCTAACTCACCGGGCTTTCAGGTGGCAAACGTGCACACCATTTTTAATGTGGCGATAGCTTTAATGTTTTTGCCTTTCACTGCCCAGTTTGCTAAGTTTCTAGAATATATTATTCCGGAAAAGGATATGACGGTTAAAGAGTTCAAACCTAGGTACCTTGACGACACACTGATAAGCTCACCTTCTATCGCCATTGGTTTGGCAACTAAAGAAATTATTAGGGTATCGGATAACGTTACCGAAATGGTGCGTAAATGTGACCAATTATTTAAAGAATACAATCCTGAAATGGTGGAAGAACTGTTAAATAAAGAAGAAAAGGTTGACCAACTATCTGAAAACATTAATAAATATTTAACAAAAATAATGCGTCAGTCCATTTCCAGGGATGATTTTAACCGCTGTATGGGGCTGGTGCATATTGTAAAGGATTATGAGCATATCGGCGACGTGATAGAAAAGAACATTGTTTATCTGGCGGAAAGTAAGTATGCCAATAATGCTGACTTTACTCCCGAAGGACATCGGGAAATAACAGTGATGCTGCAAAGAATTATCGAGTTAATGACGGTGGTTAATACCGCCTTTGTATCTAACAGCTGCTACATGGCAGAAAAGGCCAAAATGATGCAGGATGATATTATTGATTTAGAGTTCAGGTTAAGAATGAGCCACTTTGCCCGGATGCAAAAGGGCGGTAAAGAGGTTGAAAATACCAGCTCTATTTTCCTGGATATCATCAATTCTTACCTTAGAATTGGCGAGCACCTGAGCAACATTGCCATGGCCTTAACCGATGAAGTTTCATGTACATGGCATGCAGAAGTAGAACTGATTTATGGTCCTGACAATAGCATCGAAACCGGCGGATTAACTAAGTAATTAATAAGCACATAAAAAACCCCCACCGTAAAATCAATTTTTACGGTGGGGGTTAAATAATTTCTACTTGTCGTATACGGTTATTTTCCGCACCTCTTTGTTTTTAAGTTCTAATTCCACTTCCCAGTTTCTTTTTAAATCTTCAAAATAGAGGTTATCGTCATCTACCCGGTCTCTAATGGTTACCCTGTTGTATACGTCAAAGGTGAATCTGTTACCGCTGTCCTGTCGTATTTCAATTTCCCAGTCTCTTTCGCTCACAGATGAGATTGTACCTGTGACGGTAATATCTTCATCGTCAGTCACTTCAATTGCCTTTACTTCATCCTTGTGCACATAAACTGTCACTTCGCTGCCGATGATATAGCGGTCAATATCGAATCCACGGGGTAAATCCAATATTTTTCTGCCCACTTTAATTTCATCTCTACTTAAATCTTCAATGATACCATTGTATTCTTCCACCAGCTCGATGGTTTCTACCTTGCCCCTTTTGTCCAGGTGCAACATTACAGTATCCCTGTCGCTGCTGTCAAGTTGCCAGAAGGATATCTTTTTACCGTTAAGATCATATACCGCTACGTCATAATTTACATCAAAGCTGTTTCTGTTGCCGTAGTTATCTATAATGGTAATTCTCCAGTCGTCATCGTCATTCCGCTCATTATTCAAGCGGCTAACGGTGCCGATGTTGTGTAGGGTGCCTTTTTCTAAAAACTGTATTTTATAGGCTTTGCCGTCGCCATGGGTAATTTTCACCACGTAGCCGGTGCTTAAATCATCGTAATAGTATTTGGAATCCCTATGGTCGGTAACACTTGTCCACCGGCTGTCAACGTCATAGGAGTGCTGTCTACCGTCCTTGCCAATGGTAATTCTATCATCCCTGATGGAGGTAATATGTCCCTCAATTGTACTGCTTTCTATCATGTCAATGCGCTGCAGATCATTACCCCTTAAAGTCATCTTCACAAGGGCGTCTTTATTTAAGGACAGTAAGGAAGTTGACTTGTTGTTGGCGTCATAAACGCCGGTGCTTGACGAAATGTTATAGGTTTTTGTGCTGCCGTCCATCAATTCGACTCTTAAGGTATTTAAGGCCAGCTCTTTTACATAACCCCAGCGGTCTTCAACCTTTGAAGTATTGTTATTAACCGGTGACTTAATGCTTCCGCCGGTTGTTTTAATAAAAGTAATACGATTATTGTTATCTAAATATGCCCTAACTAACTGGCTTGACGGTATGTTGGATATTGAAACCAATTTTTCGTTGCTGTATACCGGTGCATTGTTGCTTAGGGTGTAGACACTGGTGAGTCCGGAACCGGTATTAATGGTTACCCTTGAGTTGGCGGTGTCAACTTTCTCAATGTAGCCAACCAGCCGTTTACCGGGATTTGGGTCTGCCAGGCCTTTTTCTGTCAGCCTGGAAAGAATGGTAGCCACCTCTTGACGCAGAACACTGGATGTGGGATCAAACTGAGTGGTGGTTCTACCTTGCATTATTCCTGCTTCATATACCCCGGCTATATAACTGTGGTAGGCAGAGGAGATCTTGTTTTTATCCGTAAAGGGCAATTTGTCGGCATTACCCCGCAGGTCAAAGGCCGCTGCAACAATGATAGCCACTTCTTGTCTTGAGGCAGCACTGTTTGGGTTCATGTGCTTTAAACCGGCGGCGTTTAACCAACCTCTGTCGGCAGCCACTGCCAGATATTTTTTAACGGTGTCGTTGGCCCCCGGCGGAAATTCGTAGGAACAGTTTTGCAAGTTGTACCGCTCGGCTTCATCCACCAGGTTATTAATGCGTGCCAGCATAACAATGGTTTGATTAAGGGTTACCGGATCCCTGGGGCCAAAGGTGCCGTCGGTGTGGCCTGCAATTACCCCGGCGGCATTCATTTCTTCAACGCTGGGCCTGGCCCAGTGGTCGCCGGTGACATCGCTAAATATGGGCTGTGCAGCCCAGGCAGTACTGGATAAAGCCAAAAGCATAGCGCTTATTAATGCCATGAATAATAAATTTTTTATCCCTTTCCTCATAATACCCTCCCATTTATTGTGTGTTAATAATTAATTAATTATCCGTCTTTTAGGCAAATCCTGCCTAAACTGCTAAAGTATTGTTAAAAAATTACCGACATTAATATTATGGAATCTACTAAGGAGGATGGCATCATGAGAAGGCATAGCAAAGGTATTTTAATATTTGTACTGGTAACACTGCTGCTTATTTTAACCGCCCAGCCTGCCCTGGCTGACAGAACTTATTCTGTGCGTGTAAGCCCCGGCGAGGAGCTTGAAGACGATAAATATACGGTATTATCCAACACAGTAGAAATTAGGGTGCGGGGAAGTACCGGAACTGAAAAAGTTACCATTGGCAATGTAGAGGCTGAGCCCAAGGGACGCTACTGGTACTTTGAAGACTACCCCCTAAGCAGGGGAGAAAACAAACTAACCATCACCGTGGAAGAAATTGAAATAGAAAACGGGCAAGAAGTAACTAAAACCTATACCCAAGACTTAACCATTTATTATAGGGATGTGGCGGCACCCGAATCCCGTTATCGGGTGGCAGATATAACCGAGGTAAACACCATTGAAGCCTTTGGCGGTGAGGTGGTTTTACGGTTGGGAGACCATAATGCCGTCATGAACAGTGGCCGCAACCGCCTGGCCGATGATCAGAGTATAGATATCACTGTATACAGCGAAGGGGCCCGCTATCGTCCTAATTTTATACCTGCAAGCAGGCTTTTTGAAATCCGCGCCGACAGTGATAAATATAGCCTGTTAAATGAAGGCCAAATAACACTTAAATACAATACTGAGAGTTTTGGTGCAGGGCTGGAAACCCTTACGGTGCTATGGTTCCAAGATTATAGCGGAGACCCCAACCGCTCAGTGTTTGAGAATTTAGGCGGTGTGGTGGACCCAGAGAACAAAACCATTACCGTTCCCTTGCGCAAAAACGGTTTTGGTTATTATGGTGTCTTTAACGTTTCAAACGCCTTTAATGACTTTTATATGTATCAGGGCAAGGTAAGTTGGTCCAGCACCTATGTTATGCCCCTTTATGCCAAAGGAATTATGAACCCCCTTAACCCACAGACCGGTTCCTTTGGTTTGCTTACTTGGGACGGCAGAGAGCAGCCAACCACCCAGGGTGAGTTCGCCACCATGCTGGCTAAGGCACTACAGCTGCCTGTGGATAGAATTGAGCCCTATAACTATGACTACGACTACAACCACTATCACTACAGATATTTGACGGCCATAAGCGATCCCCATGTGGAAGCGGCGGCACGCCATGGCTTGTTAAACGGCATACCTATTGGGGCCAACAACTTTATTAGCCGGGAACAAGCGGCTGTGATGATTACCCGTGCCGCCAACCTGAAGGTGTATGATGACCCTAACCTAATCAGCAGGATAAACGAAAGAATATTTACCGATGCCAAGCTAATGTCCCACTGGAAACAACCTTATATATATGCAGCTTACCGCGCCAACTTAATGCCGGTAACTGCCGATAAGAATCAGCGCAACCGCTTTAAGTTTGAGCCCCAACAGCCGCTGACCAGGGTACAGGCGGCAGAGATGGTATATAAACTGATGAAAAATAGGGAGCAGAATCAATAAAATTATGTTTTTAGGTCACTTTCCTCCTGCTAAAAACCCCTTTGCCGGCATATACATTAGAAACGAAACTGTGTAGATAGGGGTTTGAGGAGGGAAACCTGTTGAAAAAAATTGTAATTGCCGGCAGGAACGATGCGGGTAAAAGCACTATACTGGGTGAGATTTACAAGGGCTTAAAGAATAAAGGCTATCAACCCTTGGCGGTGGGTTCGGGGGTGCAGGATGAAAAACCATACCTCCATAAGGACATTGATGTTAACTACCTAACCATAGCGGTGCCGGAGCCCGGTTGGGACGTGGTGGAAGATATTGAAAGGGTAATTCGCAATGCCTGCAATCAGCTGCAAGAAAAGAATATGCTTATTAAGCATGCCCGTAAAGCGTTGGAAGAGTTGAACAAGGTGCGTTCGGTGCTGGAGTTGGGCCACCTTTCCCAGTCAGACATACCCAAAATTTCTAAGGCACCTAACGTGGTACTGGTTGAGGCGGTGGGCATCAACGACGGATATAAATCTGTGGAATGCCGTAAATTGGCAGATGTACTGGTCACCGTCATACCCGCCGGAATAAAGGGTGAGATAATAATGGAAGCCGGTAATGTGTTGCTGGATGAGGCGGATATTCTGGTTGTCACTAAGATAGACGAAACTCCGCGGGATGTAACCTCAACCACCATTAAACTGCTGCAGCGTATTTACCGCTATAAACCAATTATCCCGGTGGTGGCCACCCAAGGTGTACACTTAAATCTAGTTATCGATGAGATATTAAAATTTATGATTGATCCGTTAATTTTGGTGGACAAAGCGGAAAACTACGAAGCGAAAAAACACTGATCCAAACCCCTTCTGAAACTTCAGAAGGGGTTTCTGCTTGCTTTATCCATAGGCCCCTCCGCCCCAGCCGCCATAATCATATTGTAACAAAAACCGTTATAATGTTATAATTGGTTGACATGCTATAAAATACTATAGGGGAGATTGTCTTGAGAAGGATGACCTTTAACCCTAAAAAGGGTATTAGATTTGCAGTTGGCCTTTTATTGGCTCTTTTGGTGGTGGGTGCAGGGGCATTGCTGTATTTTAATTCTTTATTGGCCCCGGTTGCAAAAGAAGCCCAACAAGCGGAGATGGTGGAGATTCCCGCTAACAGCAGCGGCGCCGCCGTGGCAGCAATGCTTGAGGAAAGGGGCCTAATAAAAAGTTCACTGGCCTTTAGAGTCTATTGCCGCTACAAGGGCTTAGACAGTGAAATTAAAACCGGTGAATATGAGCTTGGTGCCCATATGTCTACGCCGGAAATAATAGAAAGTTTAATACAGGGTAGCCAGGTTTACTATAGCTTTACCATACCTGAAGGTTACACTGTGGAACAAATTGCCGACCTTCTTTATGAGCAAGGGTTTGTAAATAAAGAAAAGTTTTTACAGCTTTGCAAAGAGGGGGACTTTGATTTTCCCTTTTTGCCTAAAAAACAAGAAGACATCCGGTATAGGCTGGAAGGTTATCTCTTCCCAAACACTTACAGCATTACCAGGCACGATGATGAAGAAAGTATTATTTTGATGATGTTAGAGCGGTTTGTTTATGAAACCAATAACATTAATTTTGAAGAAAGGGCCAAGGCCTTGGGTTTAACGGTGCATGAAGCGGTGACGGTGGCGGCAATGATTGAGCGCGAGGCCAAGGTGGAAAAAGATCGTCCCCTTATTGCGGGGGTTATTTATAACCGCCTGAAAATAAACATGCCCTTGCAAATTGATGCCACTGTGCTCTATGCCCTGGGCGAGCATAAAGAAACGGTCCTGTACAAAGACTTAGAGGTAAAATCTCCTTATAACACTTATTACATTAACACCATGCCGGTGGGGCCCATTGCCAACCCTGGGCTGTCATCCCTGGAGGCCACCGTTAAGCCTGATAAAAATGATTATTTGTACTATGTGGCTAAGCCCGACGGCAGCCATGTGTTCTCAAAAACCTTAGAGGAGCACGAGTTAAATAAAGCCAAGTACTTGTAAAATGGAGCGAATATAAAGTGCAAAAACCGGAATTATTGGCCCCTGCGGGGGATTTAGAAAAGCTTAAAACAGCTGTCATTTACGGGGCAGATGCAGTATACCTGGGGGGCAGGCAGTTTAGCCTGCGGGCCGGGGCGGCAAACTTCAGTCCCGAAGAATTGCTTGAAGGGGTGGAATTTGCCCATCAAAGGGGGGCCAGGGTGTATGCCGCTGTAAACATCTTTGCCCACAACCAAGACCTTGATTTACTTCCCGGCTATATTTCTGAATTGCGGCAGGCCGGGGTTGATGGGGTAATTGCCAGCGATCCCGGTGTAATTACTGTGCTGCGCAATGGGGCACCGGACCTGCCCATACACCTGAGCACCCAGGCCAATACCACCAATTGGCTGAGCGCAGAGTTCTGGCGGCAGCAGGGAGTGAAGCGCATTGTGCTGGCCCGGGAACTGTCCCTAAAAGAGATTGGCCTTATCTCTAAAAAGGTAGATGTGGAAACAGAGGTTTTTATCCATGGGGCCATGTGCATGGCCTATTCCGGCCGCTGCCTGCTCAGCAATTACTTAACCGGGCGGGATGCCAACCGGGGAGACTGTGCCCAACCCTGCCGTTGGAAATATCAACTGGTGGAAGAAAAGCGTCCGGGGCAGTATTTTCCGGTTCAAGAGGAAGAACGGGGCAGTTACTTCATGAGTTCCCGGGATTTGTGTTTAATTGAATACATTCCCCAGCTGGTTGAAGCCGGGGTAAATAGTTTTAAAATTGAGGGGCGCATGAAAAGTATGCATTATGTGGCCACCGTGGTTAAGTGCTACCGCCGGGCCATTGATGAGTACTTTAAGGACCCCGAAAACTATACCTTTGACAGTGGCTGGCTGGAAGAAATATCAAAGGTCAGCCATCGCGACTATACCACCGGTTTTTTACTGGGACAACCCGGGGGAGAAGCCCAATCCTATAAAAAATCACAATATACCCGAAATCACCGTTTTGTGGGGGTTGTGAGGCAATATGATGCAGCCAGCGGCCTGGCCCTGGTGGAACAGCGCAATAATTTTGCGGTGGGAGACACCATCGAGGTGTTCCAGCCCCAGGGGGATAACTTTACCTTTACGGTTGAAAAAATATTTGATGAAGAAAATAACCCCCAAACCAAGGCGCCTCATCCCCAACAGTTAATAAAAGTACCGGTGCAGCAGGCTGTGGAAGAGTGGAGTATGTTGAGACAAAAGTATCGTTAGGTAAAATAAAAAATTTTTCTAGGGGTGGAACTTATTTCCACCCCTTTTTGTATAAATTACCCTTCCATTGCACAAGCTAAAGGTAATTGTTGGAAGGAAGGGTAATTATGGATATTAAAGGGCAAAAGAGATTGGTACTTACCTTTTATCTATTAATTATACTTTTTTTACCTTTAGTGGCCCAGTTGGCCGATGTTCAGTTAGCAAAGGGACCGGAATATGCCCGCCGGGCACTGGAACAGCGCTCTATCACAGTGGTGCTGGAAGACCTACCCAGGGGCGATATTTTAGACAGAAATCTAATTTCGCTTACGGGCAGTGAGCAGCAAGAGAGGGTAATTGTTTTTCCCAGTTTAATGGAATTACCCCTGCAGGTGGCAGAAGAGCTGGCCTCTATTCTTAATGTGGATGCGGCAGAAATAGTAAATGATTTTTCCAGTGGCAGCGGAGTCTTGTCTTACCCTTTAGAAAAAAAGCAAATTAGGATGATAAGTGAGCGAAACTGGCCCGGTGTAATGGTGCTTCCGGTTTACCAGCGGTATCTAAACCAACCACTGGCCGTGCACCTTATTGGCCACCTGGGTAAAATACCGTCCCAAGAGGCATTATATCAGCTGACTGCGGAATCTGAAAAACAGTATCAACTTAACGATTTAGTGGGCAAAATGGGCTTAGAAAAACACTATGAGCATTACTTAAAGGGAACCGGCCCTGAGCATTCGGTGCGTGCCTTTGCCGATGCTTCCGGCTCGGTCCTTTCCGGCATGGGCTTTAAGATAGAAACCAATGGGGTGGACCGGGGGCGAAATCACCTGGTTACCACCATAGATTATAACATTCAACGGATTGTGGAAGAGGTGATGGATGAGCAGGTGGAGCAGGGGGCAGTGGTGGTAATGGATGTGCGTACCGGTGACATTGTGGCCATGGCCAGTCGCCCCAACTTTCATCCGGCCGAGGTGGCCGATTTGCTGGAAACGGCGCCTCCGGATACATTTATTGATCACTGCACGGCATTATATCAGCCGGGGTCCATATTTAAAATTGTGGTGGCAGCTGCAGCCTTAGAAGAGGGTTTAGTAAGCCCGGACAGCACCTTTGTATGCCTGGGCGAAAAGGCGCCCTATGTAAGTTGCTGGCATAAGCCCGGCCACGGCTTAATAAGTTTTTCCCAAGCCTTTGCAGATTCCTGCAATCCTGCCTTTGCCGAGTTGGGTCTGAAGTTAGGGGCGGAAAAAATTATTGAATATGCCATAAAACTGGGGATGGATAAGCAGACGATAATCGGTTATCCGGTGATAGCAGATATTAGGCAGGACCTGTCAGCAATTGCCCAGCCCTATAATCTGACCAATTGCAGCATTGGCCAGGGGCCGGTATTGGTCACCCCGGTGCAGCTTAGCTCAATGGTAAACACGATTGTGAATGACGGTACATACCTACCGCCCAGGCTGGTGCGGGAACTGCGCAAATCTGACGGCACGGTAAATAAGAGATTTCCCCCGGGCAACAGTTATAAAGCCATCTCCGCCGATACTGCCAAGCAGCTAAGGGAGTTACTGGCCTTGACGGTGGAAGAAGGTGTAGGGCAAAAGGCAATGGTGGCCCACTATGGTAGTGCGGGAAAAACAGGCTCGGCAGAAGTTGCGGGGCAAAATGGAGTTAATGCCTGGTTTGTGGGGTACTCACCCAAGGATAACCCGCGCTACGTAACCGCCGTGTTGGTAAAGGACGGTGTCAGCGGCGGCGAAACCGCCGGCCCGGTTTTTAGGGAAGTGATGGAGCAAATATTAGGCTGCCTTCCGTTGACTAGATAGTGGCAATATAGTAGAATAATAGTATAATTTTAGAGAAAAAATTCACTAAATGGGGTGGATAGCATGATAGTACGGGGAGAACAGATTCGTGCCCTGCGCGAAGAAAGAGGCTATACATTACAAGACCTTGCCAAGCGTGCCAAATTATCCTTATCATATTTAAGTGAAATTGAAAGGGGCTCCAAGCGCCCGTCTTTAAAGACCATTGATAAATTGGCCACTGCTTTAAATGTGGCAAAAACGCAGTTAATTGAAGGAGAGGTAACGGATACGGGGCTGGCCCTGGGCGAAAAAATTCGTATCATCCGCAACGAAAAAGACATGTCCTTACAGGAACTGGCGGATAAAGTGGGCATCTCTCTTTCGTATCTAAGCGAAATTGAAAGGGGTACCGTTTACCCGGCATTAAACACCTTGAAAAGAGTTGCCGAAGGTTTAGGCGTGCCCCCAACGGCCCTGATGGGGCATGAGGGTACCTTGGGCCATAAATTAAAAGCCCTGCGGGAAGAGTATGGTCTAACCCAGGCGCAGCTTGCTAACTTAGCCGGTGTAACCGCCGGCCTAATAGGGCAAATTGAACAGGGCAAGGTACAGCCCTCCCTTAAAACTTTAGAGAAGCTGTCAGAGGTGATGGGTGTATCACCCTGTTACTTCATTATGGAACCCGGTGCCGTTGACCAAATAGTTAGCTTAATGAATCCCGAACTGCGTGAACTGCTGGTGCATCCCAGCGTGCAGTCGGTGTTAAGCATGATTTGCAATTTAAATGAAAAGGAACTGCAGTTTATACTCAACTTTATTCAGCTATTTAAACGTTCAGATTTAAGTTAACCGGGGTGATTGTTGACAAAGTCTTCCTGTGGCATGGTGAGAAAATCCAATTTTAGTTAATTTCTTTCAGAGAAAGGTGGTCTCCGAAAGAAATTTCTGTTAGAATATAGGCGTAGAGAAAAAATATAATAGGGGGATGGAAACATGGCACAGGATATTAATGAAGTTGACTTTGAACAAGAAGTGTTAAAATCTGATATCCCGGTATTAGTAGATTTTTGGGCCAGTTGGTGCGGACCATGTCGCAGTATTGCACCCATTTTGGATCAGCTGTCTGAAGAATATGCTGGCAGGGCTAAGGTTTGTAAAGTAAATGTGGACATGAACCAATCCCTTGCCAAACAGTACCAGGTGATGAGTATACCTAACATAGTATTTTTTAAGGATGGCAAGAAAGTAGATCAAATAGTTGGCTTTACTCCCAAACAAGAACTGGCCAAAAAACTGGACTCACTTCTTTAACAATAAAGTGACCATGATGCCTATGCATCATGGTCTTTTCTTATGGTTTGCAGGAGGCGCAGGGTACATATCCCGCATTATTAGCCTCAATTAGGTCTTTAAACCACACCAAATTGTGGGCGGCGATACTTTCCACATGCCTACAATGGGGATAATGAAATTTATCTGAGTTGCTGCTGCCCACATACCGTTTTGTGATTTGAACGGCCGCATTATCTTCCGGCGGATTATCGGATTCTACGGTAAAGTCTTCTCCGTCAGTTGAAATAACTATTGTGCCGTTTAAATCGGTGCGATAGACTTCAACATCTGCCCCCTGTAGCAAATCAAGTACTTCCCTGTGGGGGTGACCGTAATCGTTATTGGCAGCCAGGCAGATCACTGCCACCTCGGGATTAACTGCCTTGAGAAATTCCCCGGTGGTGGAAGTGCTGCTGCCGTGGTGGCCCACCTTCAACACCTGCGCTTGTAAATCATACCCGCTGTTAACCATTTCTTTTTCAGAAGTTTCTTCGGCGTCTCCGGTAAACAGAAAAGACACCTTGCCAAAGGTGAGCTTGATTACTGCCGAATAATCGTTTATATTTTCATATTGATCGCCTTTTGGCGCCAACACCACCGCTTGCAATTCCTCGCTACTTATTATTTCCATCCCTGCCCTTGCAGTTTTTACTTTCAAACCCTTACTTTGAACTGCCTCTAACAGGTCTTGAAAGGTTTGGGTGGTGTGGGTTACCCGCGGCATGTATATTTTTCCGATATCCAAGGAGTTTATCACCGTATCCATACCACCAATGTGGTCAGCATGGGGGTGTGTGCCCACTAAATAATCAATTTTATTTACCCCCAGTTTTTTTATGTAATCAACTATCATTTCACCGTCACCGTTGTTGCCGGCATCAATCAACATCTGTTGTCCGCTGGGTAGTTGGATGAATATAGAGTCGCCCTGGCCCACATCTATGAAATGTACGGTAAGCAGCTCTTCGGTATCACTGGTATCACTGCCGCAACCCAGTGATGCCAGTACAATGAAAAGACCTAATACCAATAATATAATGTAGTTTTTTCTATTAAGCATTTAATCTCTCCTAGTCTTCAAATAAGCTGTCAGCAATTTTGTTAATGGATTTTTTAGCTTTTTCAGTGGCATCCTTGTCCACAAGAACGGTAATATTAATTACATCCCCTTCCTTTGCTCCCGATGGGAGTAAACACTTAGGAATGTTAAATGTACTACGGTTGTATTCTACCACCGCCCATTTACCCTCAAAGCGATCAATGATAAACATAGGCACACCTTCCTTAATAAGATTTTTTTTGTTGATAGCAAACGCATCTGATACCGGTACTTTTAAAAACTATCACCGAAGGAATGTATCTGGTTTTAATACCATAAGCTTTACATCCCCGGGGGTACCTTTTATCCCAGGTGACATAAAAATGCTTGCACTTTTGGCAGTTTACCCGTTTATTGACTGACATTTTCATAACCCCTTTCCCCCTTTATATTATAATAGAAAACTCCTGCCGTGGCAGGAGTGGGGTTACTTTGCTTTATTTTCTAATGTAAATTCTTTAATCAACTTAGTCAGTGCACGTTTTTCAATGCGGGAAACATAACTGCGGGAGATGCCCAGTTCTTTGGCTATTTCCCGCTGGGTCTTTTTACCGTTATTATGCAGGCCAAAACGCATTTCAAGCACCTTTCTTTCCCTAGTGCTTAATTTATTTATTGTTTTTAACAATCGCCTGCGTTCAAAACTGCTTTCCACAAGGTCTGCCACCAGTTCCGGATCGGTGCCCAAAATATCGATAAGGGAAATCTCATTACCTTCCTTGTCTATCCCAATGGGATCATAAAGGGAAACCTCTGCCCGCACCTTTTTCATAAATCTTAAATGCATTAATATCTCAATTCTTATGACTAGTAAGTAGCGGAAGAGGTTACAAAAAACTAGGAGTGCAATCCTAAATAACGTTTACTATTTTATCAATGCCCTCTTCCTCTGATCCTAATTCTACGGGTTTTACTGGGTACGGAATAGATAACGACGGTGCAACCTACACAATTTCTGGTCACTAAAGTGCCGGACGCCTGGTCGGTGGGCCGTGGAAAGTACTTCACTAAATGTCCCGCATGGGTCGAATGCGGTACATTCACGTAATAATTGCGATAAAATACTAAAGAGGTGTTCGTACCATAATCCGGCAATATATAATCGATAATGCAACATCAGAGAATAATTCCAAAATAAAAAGGATTCCTGCTAGTGATGTTAGTAATATACGGTAATTAATGTTTTTACACATAAGAAGATTCTTAAGTGTGAAAGGGGGAAGTATGTTTGAGTAAAAATAATGAGGATTTTTATAAAGAAAAAAAACCGTGGTCAATAATAAAAGACCAGTTATTAGGAAGTTATCTCAAGCCATATTTCGCCAAAATACTTGCGACACAAAAACCAATATTTTATGTAGATGCTTTCGCTGGGAAAGGCATGTTTGATGATGGAGATCCAGGATCTCCTGTTATTGCATTAGATATTATATCTGAGGCCTTAGAAAAAACACAGTTTAGAAAACCAAATATAAAGTCATGCTTTATAGAATTGAACCATGCACATGCTTTGCGGGATAATATTAAAAATTATAAGAATGTAGATGTGGTCGAAGGTAAATATGAAGAGAATATTGACTTAATGCTGGAAGGAAAACAATTACATAATGTGTTTTTATATATAGATCCTTATGGTATAAAATCGTTACATTTTTCTATATTTGAAAAACTGTCCAGCAAAAGACTTTATAGTGTTGAACTGCTTATTAATCTTAACTCTTTTGGATTCATAAGAGAGGCTTGTAATGCTATGGATGTTGTTTTTGATATAGAAGAGTTAGAAGATTTGATAGAAATCGAAATTGATTCAAGTACCAATAATAAGAAATCAATTCTAGACTTGAACGGAGTTGCTGGCGGTGATTACTGGCAGGAAATTATTCAAGAATATAATAATGAAATTATTGATGGATATGAGGCCGAAATGAAATTTTCTGAAATGTATTGTGAAAGACTCAAAGATCATTTTAGGTATGTTCTTAACATGCCTATTAGGCTAAAAAGGGGTCAAAGGCCAAAGTATCGCATGATCCATGCAACCAACCACCCGGCAGGTTGCGTTTTAATGAATGATAATATGTGTAAACGTTGGGAAGCAGTGCAGGATCTACAAAATCAGGGACAGTTGTCCTTTTTCACGGAAGATGTAGAAAATAGACATATATATACTGGAGAATTACAAGCAGAAATATTAGAAGTTATGTCCACTTACAAAGATTACGTAGATATTGAGGTTTTCTATGCTGACTTTGTTAGCAAATACGGTGTAAGGCTTTCAACTAGTGATATTCGTAACGAGTTGAAACAATTATTTAATAGTAGAAAGATAGATGTAAAGAGACATCCTAAAAAAACAGTACAAGGAAAAGCATCAACATTTTGGACAACTGGAAAAGGCAAAACTATAAAGGTAAGGTGTTTATAATTGAAAAAGGTGACCAAGTTCATTCAAAGGAAAACCCTAATATATAAGACAGCTGTGGAGTATGGTGATTATACATTAAATCATGTGCAAGGATGTTATCATGGATGCAAATATCCATGTTATGCTTTCTTAATGGCCAAAAGATTTGGAAGAGTAAAATCATATGAACAATGGATAGAACCATCATTAGTAGAAAATGCTATGGATTTACTAGATAAAGAGATACCAAAATTCAAAGACAGAATAAAGACTCTTCATCTGTGTTTTACAACTGATCCTTTTATGAATGAATATGAAGAGATATCGAATATGAGTGTTGAGATAATAAAAAAGGCCAACAGCAAAGGAATTAAGTGTAGTGCATTAACTAAGGGGCTGCTACCTTTAAGTCTAGCTGAATTATCAAAAGAGAACGAGTATGGAATCACACTAATTTCCCTAGATGAAACATTCAGGGAAAAAATCGAACCTAATGCTGCACCATATCAAGAAAGGATAAATCGTCTAAAAGAATTAAGCGAAAAAGATTGTAAAACTTGGGTTAGCATTGAACCTTACCCCACCCCTAATATTATTAAACAAGATTTTTCTTCAATACTTGAAGCTATAGGTTTTGTTGACAAAATAATTTTTGGACGTACAAATTATAATCCCGAAATAACGAAATACAAAGGTGTTAAACAGTATTACAATGAATTAAGTAAACAAGTAATTGACTTCAGTGTGAAGAGGAATATTGAATATCATATTAAAAACGGTACTTTAACAGAATAGTTTACTACATATTTTTCTGTTATAATCAGATCTTAAATATGAAATGTTCGCCTAGAGTGATTATATAAGTATGTCACACAAGATGTCTTATACGACAAAAAACAAGTAAAAACTATACTTTTAAAGCCAAAATGACCGTGCTAAGCGGTCATTTTTTTGTCGCATAAGGCAAGGGGTGTTAAAACGAAATGAATTATATAAATGATTTCAAAAAAAGTCTTCTAAGTCGTGGCTTATCAAAAAGTACAGTTAACACTTATTTAGCCATATTAACTAAATTCAAAGAGTATTTGATTAGCAAATATGATAGTGCAGAATTTACTGCTGTAACTGCCCTTGATATTGCAGATTACCGGCGGTACCTGGTCGACCAAGGGAAAAAACCGGCTACAGTTAATCTATCTTTAGACGCATTACGGTCTTTTTACAAATGGGCTACTGCAGAACAAATCGTCTCCATTAATCCAGTAACTGGAGTGAAACGGGTTCCTGAGCAAGAAAACGCGCCAAAATGGCTAGAAAGAAAAGACCTTGGAAAATTTATGAGAGCGGTACAAAAATATGGGTCTGTTAAGGATTTAGCCCTCATTAATTTATTACTACATACCGGATTACGAATTTCAGAGGCATGTTCCCTGATGACACAAGATGTAACAATCAGGGAACGTTCCGGGGTGCTTAAGGTACGGGAGGGGAAAGGAAGTAAATACCGTGAATTACCTTTGAATATAACAATTCGTAGGGTACTAGATATTTACATTGCGGAGTCAACAAGTAAATGGCTATTTCCCGGTCGAAAAACGCATATAACTACCCGAACCGCAGAAAGGATTATTAGCAAATATGGCCGGATTGCGGATGTGGAAGTAACCCCACACATGTTGCGCCACACTTTCGGTAAGATGCTTATCGATGCAGGGGAAAGCCTAGATAGGGTGGCTACACTAATGGGCCACTCAGACCTAAACACCACAGCTAAATACACACGGCCATCTATACATGACCTGGAAAAAGCGGTAGAAAAGTTAGCCTGGGAGTGAAGAGGTATCCCAAAGCATTAATAAAGGTACTTTAGTGAAAAGTCCATGCAGGATTATACCTGCATGGACTTTTCTATTTGTAGAAGGGAGGCGGTCTATATAGTTGCTTGCTAAAACCCACGTTAATATAGGCTTTTTAGCGTCTGCCCTTACAAAAGTTCCGTTACCTGCCGGACCAACGGCTATAACACTAATAGTATTTAATCTGGTTCCGACTATGTTGCGGTATTTACTGTTAGCAGTGGTGGTGGCAGTATGCATTCTAGTACCAGAGAAAGGAGGCATCTTTTTACTCCCTCTGGCCGTAATGATAGGTTCCTTATTACCCGACATTGACCACCCCAATTCAACACTGTCGCAAATGATTGCCCCTACAGGGCTAGTAATTCGCTTGTTAGTTGTAGCGGCTGGGTCATTGATTGTGTGGCAAGGTTGGGGTACCTATTGGATTATGGCGGCCGGGGGTGCTTTAGCATTAGTGGGACTTTTGAATATTAAAGTGTTGCCAATGGAGTTACTACAACGAATGCTTTTAATTATTACGGGAGTGGCTTTAATTGCATGGGCAAATACCCCTCTTGTATCTGGCCTAGGTGTTATGTATTTCATTATGGGCATCATCAGCCATCGGGGATTAACTCACTCCCTAGAGGGTGCCATAATAGCGATAATAGGGGCCTGGTGGTTTACAATAAACATTGGGCATCCAGAGTTGTTAATACCCTTTGCCATTGGCTATATTATGCATCTACTGGCAGACCTAATAGCAGACAGTGGGATATATTTAAGCTACTTTGCAAAAAGTAAAATTTCTATACCTATTATTAAAACCGGTTTCTTGGTAGATAGGGCCATTGGTATTGTCGTGTTGGCAATTTCTCTTATTTTGCTGACAAACATCTCATCATATAAGGAGTTGTTTTTGTGAAAATAGCGAGGGGAGGTTAGTGATCTATTGAATGATTCGTTAAATACGATGCCTATCAAAACTATTAGTCCAGATGAAGCTGTACCTAAATTTGTCGAGTTGCTGCTAAACATCCATGAGTCTATAGGAAGTATAGTTATGCCTCTGGCTATGGTGACACTTAGTCTACTTGCAGTTATATTCATTGTTGGTTTTGTCCCTGGTTTGCGCTTTTTAAGAAGTGTAGGTTGGATAGGGTTTCTTTCCTGTTGTTTTGGATTATTCCTCTACGCCGCAATACCTATAGTTGTTGGCATTATTTATGGTGCTGGCACCAGTTTATCCAATTAGATAAGGAGTGAGTAGTATTGCTAAACAAAATCAAAACAACGTTGTTTTTATCAACAGCCAGCCTTTTTGGTTTGGCCACTAAAGCATACGCCAATACCAATTATGGCGGTGTTACCCCCGAGGATGCCGGTACATTAGGAGAAAAGATCACCACTTTAGTATCAAAAGTAGGTATGCCTATCGGCGGTGGCTTGCTCTTTTTCTCTGTCCTTATAATCGCCATCAAGCTCATTATGACATCAGGCAACGCCAGAAAACGTGCCGAAGTCATGGATGGTTTTGTGTATTTAGGCATTGGAGGCGTTCTCTTGGGTGCAACAATGTTTGTTGCCGGTGCACTACTGGGTATTGGGAGTGAACTTAGTAACTAAGGAGAATATCTAAAATGAGAATGTTTTCTATCCCCATGGAATTAGAAGGAGAAGAAAGGACTTTTGGCGGTGTTGCTACCATTCGGCAAGTAGTTTATGTAGTTGCTACGTTGATAGTAACGGTATCGGTACATTTTCTATTAAAATTATTGGCAGTGTCGATGGTAATAAACATATTTATTTGCACTCCACTGCTCATGTTGGGTATGTGTCTTGCTTTTATTAAGATACACGAAATTAAGTTAGATAAGTATATTTTGCTTCTGGTGCGTTATCATCTGCGTTCCAGAGCATTTATTCTAAAGGGAGATGATTAATTGCTAATAGGCGTCATATTCTTTATACTTACCTTCGCGGTGGCTCTAGCCACCCCTTTTATTTTAAAGCACCAGAAGAAAAAGTTGGTGGAAGGTAAATATAGTGGTAAAAAAAACGAAATAGAAAAACCACAAAAGAAGCTATTTAAAAAAACTACATCCAATCAATTGCAAAATGTTTGGGGTGTAAAAGACATCCGAAACGGAGTGGTTATCACTGACGATAACTATCATCGTTTAATAATAAGGATTGGCTCCCTTGACTATTACCTTATGAGTCCCGAGGAACAAACGGTTGTTGAAAATGTGTTAATATCTTTGGCATTGTCGTTAAACTTTCCGTTACAGTTATTTACCACAACCGAAATGGTAGATACTAAAAACTGCATTGCCACTATGTATAACAGGCTCAACGATCCTTTACTAGACAACATGAGGGCATATCTTATTAATAGCATTGAATATTTGGATGGCTTGATGCAAAATCGTTCAGTCCATGTTCGACGCAGTTATGTTGTGATTAGCACCAATAAAGTAGAGCCTCTATCAAAGGCAACAGCTGAACTATACCGCAGGGCGGAAACAGTGATGGGTAATTTAAGCCGTTGTGGGATTAAGTCTGAAATATTAGATAGCAATGGGGTTATTGATCTGCTGTACAGAGTATTAAATAGAGGCCGAACAGTTAAACCGTCAGAATTAATAGTTACAGGTGGTACCTCTTTGTTTAAAGGAAGGGAGGTAAATCATGTTTCTCCGCAAGATCAAGAAAAAGCAGGATAAGCAAACTAAGAATCTTAACTTAGAAAAAAACGTCCCTAAACTACAAGATTTGTTTGCACCAGATGGTTTGGAAGAACATAAAGACTTTTTGCATACCGGACCCTCCAGGTATTCAAGGGTATATGTCCTGGCTATTTATCCTAGGGAGATTAACATTGGATGGCTTGATCGTATCTACAGTTTGGGTGACGTTGACATTTCTATTCATGTAGACCCAGTACCAAATAGGGCAGTGGTAGTAGATTTAACTAGAAAAGTATCCTCTGCCCAGGCCCAATATATGGTCTATGAGAAAAAAGGCAATATACTATATTTGCCGGAGTTGGAGCAGGTAATTAGAGATTTGGAAGCAACACGCTCTAATATCCAAACCAATAGAGATAAGCTGTTTTATGTATTGGTGACAATAACTCTTAATGCCAGAAGTTTAGATGAGTTGAATGCCAAGTCCGACAACATGGAAGATATATTGGCAGCATCATCCACACAAATTAGAACATTGATGTTTCGTCAGCTAGACGGATTGAAAAATGGATTACCAATAAACACTCCTACAATTCCGGACTACTGGAGAAATATGACCACCGGAGGCGTGGCAGCTATGATGCCTGTTGCCAACAGTGATTTATCACATCCCTCTGGCGTTTTTTTAGGTTACAATTACCATTCGGGGGCACCGATGTTTCTGGATAGCTTCATTGGCCCACCACATCTAAATAACCAGCATATTGCAGTATTTGGTGGTTCCGGTTCAGGTAAAAGTGTGCTATTAAAGGTTGTAACTATCTTGCGGTCTGTGGCCCAAGGTGTTCGGGTTGTAGCCCTCGATCCCGAAGGAGAGTGCTCTCGCCTTGTTGAGGGCTTATTGGGCGGTGTAGTGGTAAAAATCAACTCTAATACCCCATCGGGTATAAACCCCTTTGATGTAGAACCAGACATTGATGATAACGGCAACATTATATCAATAAACCTAAACGACAAAATCAACGAGATTAGGGCATTGGTCAACTCTATTATTTTCAACAGATCTGCACGCCACCTTACTCCGGTAGAGACAGCCGTTCTTGAAGACAGTATTAGAGAGGTGTATACCGATAAAGAAATAACCTCTGACCCAAACAGCATATATCGGTCTGCCAGTGGTGAATTAAAAGAAGGCGCCTTTGCGGTAGGGCAAGTAAAAAAGGACATGCCTACTTTGACAGATCTAGTCGAGGTATTAAAAACAAAGACCCATGCCGAAGAATTGTGTATTCTACTAGCACCCTTTCTGCGTGGTGGAACCCTGGGAATGTTTGACTGTCAAACCACAGTGGACCTTAAAAGCCATGTTATATCTCTAGACTTATCTGCTATAAAAGATGAGTTTACGAGATTTTACGCCATGTACGTTTTGTTAGGGTGGAGTTGGCAGAAGTTTGCCCAAGGGGTGTTGGGTGTAGACAAAAGAATTGTATTAGACGAGGCTTGGTTTTTCATGAAGTACCAGGATAGTGCAGACTTTTTGGAAAACCTATCAAAAAGGGGTAGAAAGTACAGAACTTCTTTGGTGGTAGCCAGCCAACAAATAGAGGATTTTCTTGATAAAAAAGAAGGCAGGGCAGTCATAGGTAATTGTGAAACCTTCATTCTTTTAAGACAAAACGCAGCACTAGTGGATCATGTGGTCGAAACCTTTAGGTTGTCCGGTGGTTGCCGGGAGTATTTGCAGTCATTTGCCCCGGGAGAGGCCATAATATCAATTGGCGGTAATTTAACCGCGGTAAAAATAACGCCCACGGCCTTTGAGATGCCATGGGTACAAACAGTAAGGGACTGGAAGGAAGGAGGGGCTAGCGGTGTATAACCAATATAATCAAAATGACGAGACCCATTCATCCGACATTTTAATGGTACCAGTTTGGTTAGTGTTTGGCTTTATATTT
Source organism: Desulfofalx alkaliphila DSM 12257 (assembly GCF_000711975.1). Taxonomy (NCBI): domain Bacteria; kingdom Bacillati; phylum Bacillota; class Clostridia; order Eubacteriales; family Peptococcaceae; genus Desulfofalx; species Desulfofalx alkaliphila. The sequence continues at coordinate 40,649 of NZ_JONT01000016.1, forward strand.
GTAGAACTGCTAAGACTTCTGGCTTTTCTTTTTAACCTTCTGGCTTTTTCCAATTACTATGATCGAAAAAATGCTAATGAAGCCAATAGTGTCGAGATTGAGTTATGCAATGCTCGGCAAAGAAGCAGGATGTTAAAACTAAGCAATGCAGGAGTTAGGGAAAGGTATGTTGAGAAAAACGGGAAGTGGGTAAAGGTTGATGTATAGAAACTTAAAACCCACTGCTGTTTTAGTTTTGCTGATACTGGCTTTTTCATTATTATTTCCTGGAACTGTAATGGCCACTGAAACCATCCAAGATGAAGGTGGTATGTTTGAACGAGCCATTGCCAGTGTAGTAGATGCTATTGTGGGTGTGTTCCAAACCTTAGAGAAAACAGCCCAGTTTAAAACATTAGACGTGCTTGTTTTTAACGAAGGTCTAAGCCCCGCAGACAAAGAAATGGCCCCTTTTAGCAGGTTGGATTGGCAGAAATTAAACACTTGGTATTGGGGCATGGCAGCGGCGGCCGGAAGTTTTTCTCTTATTGCAGTTCTAATCTCTGCTTACAGATTGATGTGGGCAGGGGCCATCAACCCCCAGGCCAGAAGAGATGCCATTGAAAGTATGTGGCGTTGGCTTTGGGCAGTAGCTTTTATAGCCGGAGCACCGGCAATATTTTATGTTGTATTCCAGATAAATAACGGCTTGGTAGATGCCTTAGTAAATATAGCATCTGGTGTCAGTTCCAATGTTGATGACATGGAAAAGTTAGGTTTGTCAGGCGAAAAAAGTATCATACAGTCAATAATCACTGGTTCGGTGCTGGGCACAGCTATAGCTAAATTAATGTTTTGCGGTATTGAGTTATGGTTTAATGTGATATACATTTTACGTCATTTCGCTTTGATGGCTATTTTTGTATTTACACCTTTAATGGCTTGGATGTGGGCATTGAACAAAAACGTCAATGCTATGCCCATCTGGTTTGGTGAACTGTTTTCTAACGCTTTCATGCAAACAGCCCACGCCCTTTGCTTGTTGCTGTTTCTAACCTTTTGCACCATCGAAGATGGGAAGTCGTGGGCGGTCCTTTTGGTCTGGATGTACGCAATTATTCCACTGTCTGAGATGCTTAGAAACAGTGTCCAAGGCTTGTTCACTCGTATGTCAGGGTTCGATGAGTCTGGTACCGCAACTAAGGTATTCGGTGCAATAGGAGGCGTAAGTTCACTGGTCGGGATGGGCAACCTAATGAGGGCTACAACGCCGATTAGGGCACAGTCAAGCTCAAGAAATACTGGTAGTGGTACGGGTGGTACTGGCACAGGTGCTACGGGGTCTTCGGAACCCGGTGGCAGCCAAACACCTTTAAATACGCAACAACCTAATTCTCAAGCTTCTGCACCTGCTGGGTATACCACAAGTGCATCGGGTTTAATTGTACCATCAGGTGCGGCGGCATCCCAACAGAATGCAAACCCAGAAGCACCACAATCTAATCAACCTCCTCTGGGAATGGTAAGGGCTGCAAACGCCGCAAGAGTAGCAGGTACAGCCGCAGGGGTAGTGACAGGTTTAGGTGCAAAGGCCATGTTTGCCGCAGTTCCCGGGGGTCAAAACATAGCTAATCTAGTCTCTCGCGGAGCATCCAGTGTTACTGGTGCTACCGCAGCAGCGGGTGCTGTTGGCGTACAAGCTGCCTATCAAGGTATGCAAAACTATAGGGAAACTGGTAAAGCTAATATGGGTGAGGTATTTAAAAATGTTACAGGCAGTATGGATGCTAAAAAGGCAGTATTAAACACAGCCTCTCTCAGTGCCAACGAAGGGTTAAACCCCCTTATTGGGCATCACAATGCAAATATCATAGCCCCAAACCCTGTTTCTCAATTTAATAATCAACCTCCCCCCTCCATGGATGGACACAGGTGGAGATAAGGCGTGCCTTTTTATGGCACGCTTTTTTTCTTATTATGAGGAGTTGGTTGCATGAAGCATTTGGCCAAAAATGCTGTCAAAAAAACTGCCAAAAAGGCAGTGAAATTTGCAGGCCGTAAACTACTACTAATCCTAGCCCCTTTTATACCTTTAATACTTATCTTTTTAGCAGCATTGTTTTTCATAGCTCTTTTGGTGGCATCAATATATGGTAGCATGGCTCCCCAACATGCCATGACTGGTGTGGAACAACTGCCGGAAAAAGATAAAGAGATTATTCGCCACTACAAAGATTTGTGTGGTTTTTATAACGTAAAAGACACATGGCTAATTAACGAAGAAGCTGCCACGCCAGAACGAGGCGGAGCATACGAAAGCACACCCGATGCCCCTTTCTATCCCGGCACAGGCACACAGAAAATAGGTGAATTAGTAGACCGCTTCCGCAACGACTATAAGTTGCGATTAGAATGGCCGGTTGTGCATTCCGTTGGGTTATTCTGGGCTTTTTCCCAAGGCGAGTCAGAAATAAGCGAAAGTATGAGAGAGAAGTTTGCAGAAGATACTCACCCTTATTATTACTATAAAAAATCACAGGTGATTACCACAACTACGGGCGAAGGCGGGGAAAGCACGACTTCTATAAGAGAAGTCTACCTCTTAGTTGAAGCTTACACCATTTACGGACATTACCAGTATCACTATGAGTGGCATACTACGTATGGAGAAAATTCAAGTACCACTGCAGAAAGGTTAAAAGATATCCAGCAAATATTGCCTAACAGGTGGCAACGGTTTGATGATTACATAATAGAAGCATACGAACTTAAAGCTGACGATGATATAGAGTTAAACCGCACCTTTGTTCTAGAGGCAGCCGAAGGATACGACAAACAAAAAGAATGGATGGACTGGTTAATTGATAAAGTAGGGTTTCAATATTTTGTATCATCAGCTATGATACCCCCTGACCTCATAATGTATTTTAAAGAGGCAGAAGAAGAGTATGGTATTCCCTGGTGGTTTTTAGCAGCTGTATCTTTTCAAGAGAGCAGTTTTAACCCCCAGGCAGAAAACAGCAAAAGCAAGTGTTATGGCTTAATGCAGTTAACACCAAGCAACTGGGAACACTATTCGGCCCTGCTGGGATTTGATCCGGTACATGACCGTGATAGCCCACGTGCTCAAATAATGTGCGGTGCTTACATGTTGGCTAAATTAGGTTTGGAAAATGTTGATTGGAAAAGGGATGATTGGCAGGAGCAAACTTTACCTATACTTACTTTCTACGGAGGATTTGTAAAAGTACCAGCAAATAAACCTTATGATTCGCCAGAAGAATGGTGTCGGGCAGAATATGCTTCTAAAATATGGGACGTTGCCGAAGGATTTACTAAACATGGTTCTGCCATCTGGCCTGTGCCTGGATATACCCATATCAGTTCTTACTACGGCTGGAGAGATGATCCCACAGGCAAAACTGAAAACAGGGAGTATCATGGTGGGATTGATATTCCTGCAGATACCGGTACCCCCATAGTATCGGTATCTGCAGGAACAGTAATTGTAGCTGCCAGTGATCAATGGAATGGCAACCATGTTAAAATACGCGATGCTATGCATCAGTATACTTACTGCCATATGGATTCTATTGACGTTAAAGTGGGTGATATTGTGCAACCAGGGCAAGTAATCGGCAAGGTAGGTAGTACAGGCAGGAGTACCGGACCACACCTGCACTTTGAAGTAGTTGACTTAACTAACGCTTGCAGGATAGATCCGTTAACATTATTACAAAGATAGATTTAGAGGGAGGTACTAAAGATAATAAAAGTATTACTGGCAACTGGTGTAGAAGATTTAGACAAGTCTTTGGTAGATCATATATCTAATAATGCTACACCTGATATTGAATTGGTTGGAGAAGTATATTATAGAGAGGCATTAAGAGACCTTCAACAAGAGGTAGACGTTGTAATAATATCGGAATCACTGCCGGGCACTGAAGATTTTGTAAGTTCTACAATTCTTCATCTTAGGGAACTTGGAATAAGGGTAGTTTTACTGCCAGGGGACGAGGAAAACGAACGAACCAAAGAACTCATTAATAAATGTACTCCTTTGGGTGTTTATGATTATGTATTCAATACTGTAACAATAGATGAAATTGTCAGCAAGATATTAAAACCCTCTACCATTAAGGATGTTAAAGAAATACAAGAGGCACAGAATGATGCTGATGATTCGCAAAAATGGTTTGCTGCTAAAAAGAATATCTCAGATGTTAGGCAGTATTTATTGCCGGGTTCACTGCTACAGGACACACAGTTTTCTACCATGAAAACTAATTACGATAAAGAAAATGCTAATGACGAGACCAAAAAAGAAAGTTTTTTGGGAAGGTTTTTTAATCCCCCTGAAGCAAGGGTTGAGCAAAAAGAACAATTCAAGGAAAGCCCCACTACAAGCAAGGTATTGCCCATACAAGAAACCCCAACAGTGGTTTTAGGTTTGGGAAACCAAAATTTAAACGATTGGTTTAAAAATACTTTTTCTGGTCTAGTGGAAATATTGGCATCAACCACTACCCCTGATGAATTTAAACAAGCTGTTGGTTTTTACAATCCTGATATTGCAATCATCATGCGACCCAGTCCTATGGGTGGGTTACCGGAAGCAGATGTATTAGCAAAGTGGGCAACCCATCAAGTACATGCTGTGCTTTTTGTTGCAGGTGAGTTAGATGAACAGGGTACAGTTATGGCAGATACGGTTAAGTCCGCAGGAGGACATGTTCTTTCCTGTCCTCCTGGCGAAACCATTAGCGGGGACGAACTGGTACTGTTGATGCGGTCAATTATTACAGAGTTGCCCAAAGAAATAAGTAGTGAAAATACAGAAGTTAAAACACCCAAAATTCCAACAATAAACTTAGAGGCTCTAAAAAAAGAAGCATCTCAACTGTCTAGTGTTTTAAAGTTAAACGGCAAAAAGAAAAAGACAGCGGAAATAAAAATACCAATTGAAAACATGCCCCGGCAAAATAATAAGCAAAACACAAACCCCACTGCAATAGTCGCAGGGGGGCTTTTTGCTGTAGTCTCTCCATGGAGACCGGGGCTTGCAGGAAGTATTGCCGCGGAAATAGGTAAGATGTTGGCAGAAGAAACAGAGGGGCCTGTTGCAGTTATAGGGGCTACTGGACATAGCACTGCAGCATTATGGCTTGAAGTGCCTGAAGAAGAGTTAATCTTGTCTGACTGGCGGGTGCCCGGTTCACAAGCACCCGTTGTTATTAACAATATTAACATTTGGGCCGTTGACCCTGTTAAGTCGCTACATACTAAAGTAGAAGAAGAATTGTTAGATTTAGTCGCCAGCGTAAGACAGGCGGCTACATACACCGTAATAGATTTAGCAAGTGACATGGAGTTGGCTCAAAAGTTAGTCTATCAGAAAAATGCCGTAATACTGGTTGTTCTTCCGGGTACTGATCTGGTGGAGTATAAAACCTCGTTATTTTGGCTTAATCGTCTTAAAGAAGGCAAGGAAAATATTGTTACTGGTATTGATTTAAGGGGGGTGTCAATAGATATGCCTGAAGATATTAAACCTACGGTGGTTATTGAAACTAATCCCGCTGAAACCTTAAAGAAAGTCTTGAAGAAGAATCTAGATGAGTTTGTGTGGTTGTAATGGGAGGATGCAATGGGCTCAAATATTTCTCATTTAATTGTTGCGGTTATCAGTGTGATAGCAAGTGTTGGGTGTTTTTGGTGGTTAAGCAAACTAACTGCTTTGTCTTTTTTGGTTAAGGTAGGCCTTACATGGGTTATTATTGCAGGGATTGCGATCTTAATATGGCTAGTGCTGTTTTTAATAGTACTAGTAGTGAAAGTATATTGCACTTTAAAAAATATAGGCTAATTGATACCGAGGAGGTAAATTAATGAGTAATTCTAAAAACTGCCCTGATAACCATTTTATTAAAGTAGGTCAAGCTGATACAGGAATAAAGACTACAATGCACAAACATGAGGTTCAATTAGATGTATTAAAAGAGTTCAATAAATTGCATGGATCACAAAGACCAACAGAAACATTACAGAGGTTTCTTATGTCACGACGGGTAGAAGTAGAAGTCAAACCTGGTACAAAGATGTGTACCGGTATGCTTGATGGCAAGAAGGGCTTATCCTTTGGAAGAACTATGGGGTCAGAAGGCTCCCGTATGAGCTCTTTTAAAAACATGTTGAGCAAGATAGAACCCTCAAAAACAAAAGTAATAGACCCTAAAAGTGAGTGGTTAGATAAGGAAAAAAACTTGTCCAAAGAACTGCCTTCCATGGAAAACAGATTTACCAATGCACTCAAAGCTAAACCAGGCCCTCCTTTAGCTGGTGAAACAAAACCAGAAGTTGATTGGGCTGACATTATCTGCAATAACACACAGAGGAAAGAGGAAAAATGAGAGATTATAAAATCTCTTTATCAGGTAGAATTAACGCTGCCTTAATTGTAAGTGTCTTAGTAATTAAGGTTGCTTTATATTTGTCCGGGATGTTAGTGGAATGGTCAGAAGTATTGATTATACAATTAACCGATAAGTAAGGGAGAGTGCAGATAATTGAATATGTTAAAAAAATATCTACACATCATATTAGCTATTGCCTTAGCTGTTGGTGGTGCCACAGCAGCATGGTACTTTATTCAATCCCAAACCCCAACAGAGAGGGTAGTAGTTACCAAGGGTAAATACCAAGCAGGAACAGTGTTAACGCAACATCACATTGGCACAAAGTTGGTGGGTAAAGCTATGCTGCCAGACGGTGCCATAACAAGCCCCGAAGATGTTATCGGTAGAACTCTAACTATGAGTGTTTTAGATGATGAAGTTGTCCGAGCAGATCATTTAATAGCTGGTCAAGGTAATCTAAGCGCTAGATTAGTTACAGTTGCACCAGGTAGAGTGGCGGTAGATTTACCGCAGGATGCAGCCGCAGGACTTAGAGGAATAGAGGTAGGCGATAGGGTAAACATCTACGGCGAAATAGGTATTGTAACCGGTGATGGTCAAGATGCTACCATCGTAGATAAAGTAGCCGAAAATGCCATAATCTTATATGCCCCGAATCCTAATGACATGGCAAGCGGGGTAGCAGCAATTATCATAGCTTGTGAACCCGAAGAAGAAAAAATAATAGCTGATGTACTCACTAGGGGTAAAAGGGTAACCCTTTTCTTACAGCAGGAAGGGGTGCAGTAAGTGTTAGGTAAACTTATTAATCTTGCCAAGAAAAATAAAGAGTACCAAGAAGAAGAATGTCCGGTACTTTGGCAACCGGGGGAGTATGCAAGTAGCGATGAAGAGACAAAAGAAATAACCCACCTACATAACATACCGGTTAAACCACAAGCAATAACTGGTAGGGGTATGGTTTGGACTGTGCAATCACCGCAGGGTGGAGATGGTGCTACAACAGTGGCCACAAACCTAGCAGCACTTCTTGCAATAACAAGTCCAGAAAAGGTAATAATTATTGATTTAGACGGTATTGGGGCTGTGCGTTCCAGAATGGGCTTACCTGTCTCCCAATGCTTAGTTAATATTTTAGACTGGCAGGATATAACTTCTACCACAGACATGCAAAGGGCTATGGTATCCCACTCAACGGGAGTTATGGTAGTGCCTGGCGTTGTGCACTATGACCATATGGAACAGATAAACCCAAGGTTTCTTTTCAACATGCTGACAATTTCAAAAGAGCGTTTTGACCATATAGTGTTAGATTGCCCACCCATTAGTTTTAACCCTAATACTTGGGCAGCAGCATTAGTTTCTGACTGTATTATTACAGTATTAAAACCGGATCGGACAAGCCTTGACCTTGCAAGAGACAACATTAGCTATATTCACAGGCTAGATTGCTATAATCGGTCCTTTGTAATTTTGAACCAGTCAGGAATACCTGGGGGCCTTAAAGCAACAGATTTACAAGACAACCCCGAGATAGGTATAGATATACACTATACATTGCCTTACAGTGTGTTTGTGGCTGAGGCAAACAACCGAAGGGAGCTGGTAGCAAGGGCAAAACCCAAAGATGTTTTTTCAATAGCATTAAAGGACTTAGTTAAGAAAATGGGGGGAGAAAGATAAATGAGTTTAGATACCGAATTGATACAAAAAATATCCTCTCTCTGCGGTGAGCACCGGCACTTTGAATTTATAGATGACACCGTATCATCTGACCAAGACGTTGCTATGAGTAATGTACCGGGGCTAAGCGTTGTAGACTATGACCGTATTAGGGTGTATGTACAGACAGAATTAAGAAGGCAGTTAAAGCCGGAGGAACAACGTCGGTCAAGAGATCCACTGGTTAGGTCAAAGCTTCGTTCTATAGTAGCTAGGGCTTTAGTAGCTAATGATATACCACTAGGTCAAAATGCAGCAGAAAAACTGGTTGATGAACTGGGTAATGACTGCTTAGGTTTTGGCCCAATAGAACCATTCTTTTTCGACAAAGACGTAACTGAAATGATTTTCAATAAAGATGAAATACGAATTGAAAAGCATGGAAAGTTAGAGTTAATAGAAGGTGTTGTTTTTAAAAGCGAAGATCATATTAGAGATGTATTAGACAGAATGATTGCTCCCACTGGTAGAAGTATAAGTCCTAACGTGCCTTGGGTTAATGCAACACTTTGGGATGGTAGTCGTTTAATTGCCCAAATCCCTCCGCTGTCCCCGGAGGGAACGCTTGTGACTATACGCAGATTCCGAGATGATATGACTATAGAAAAGCTGTTAGAAAGAAAAGCATTTTGTTCTAAAGTAGCCAAATTTTTAGAAGCAGCGGTGGTGGCTAAGCAAAATATAATTATTTCTGGTGGTACCGGTAGCGGTAAAACCACAACCCTGAACTGCGTGGCCAGTTTTATACCTAAAAAAGAAAGTATTATTACTATAGAAGATCCCTGCGAACTACAACTACAACACCCCTTTGTTAGAAAACTGGAAGCAAGGCCACCCAATAATGAGGGTAAAGGTGGCATTACACAAAAGCAGTGTATTGCTTTTTCGCTGAGGATGCGCCCGGACAGGATTGTTGTGGGTGAGGTTAGAGAAGACGAAACCTTAGCGATGCTACAGGCCATGAATACCGGACACCCGGGCAGTTTATCAACGATTCACTCTGACAGCGCCTATGAGTGCATAGATAGGCTATATACACTGATTAGCCAGTATTCCACCATGCCAAACGAAGCGATATATAATCAAATAAAGACCATTGACCTAATTGTGCAAGTAGTGCGTGAAAAGGGTGGTAGACGTAGGCTAGACCATATCGTAGAGGTAAACGGAATAAAAAAGGACGATGTAACGGGCACCATTACTTTAGATTTAAACACTCTAATTCAGTACGACAAGAAAACCGATAGCTTTGTTTGGGTGGCTAAAGAGTTTAAGCGGAAAGAGATTCTGATTGAAGGAGGTTGGCAGCAGTGAGCCTCCTTATATTATGCCAAATTCTAGTTGCCCTTTCGGTGATAATGATATTTTTCGGACCCAAAATACTTTTTAAAAACAGATATGTCCGGTACAAGGATGAAAAGCTTGAGAGTGCCAGCGGAGTTAAAACATCCTCAAACTACATTGCTTTAATTGCTGGTTGTATCGGAGGTGCCGGAATTGCCTATGCAGTAACAGGTAGCATGTTGTTTACACTGCTGGGGTTAAGCGGAGGTTTTTTTGCTCTCAAGTGGATGCAAAAGAAACAAGAAGAAGATCGCAAAGAACTCTTGCGACAACAATATCCTGATATACTATCCCAACTAGAGGCAGCCAGTAGGGGTAATTTAAACCCTTATCAAGCCCTAGAAGATACAGTACCTAACCTGCCCCGCCCAGCTAGAGATATATTCTATGAAGTGCTGCGCCGGGTAAGAACAGGCCAGAGCATGTCAGACTCACTAGATGATGTTATTAAAGAGACTGGTTGGAGGGATCTTAAAACACTGTCACTAGCCTTTAAACTTAATAGCCGAATGGGTATAGATATATCAAAAATCTGTAATCATGCAATTGAAGCCCATTACGACAAAGAAAGCCAGCAGGGGCAAATAAGGGCGGCTACTTCCCAAAACGCAGCAACCATTAAGGTGCTAAGTGGATTGCCTTTCTTTATTGTAGGAGTTGCCAGAGCAGTATCGCCAGAGTTTGCAGCTCCTCTATTTAATACTTTAGGGGGAGGTATCTTTTTTGCTTTATGCGTCCTTATGATAGTTATGGGTAACTTAGTGGCCAAAAATATGATAGTTAAAACCTTGGAGGGGTGATGAATGGAGCTAAATGTACTGGCTGCAACATTAATAGCATTGTCGGTTTTGGTGGCAGTTGGTGGTCGTAAAATTATCATGCCAGCAGGTGCCAATGTCACTAATGTTAATACTGAAAAAATATTGCTCAAAACAGGGGCTAAGTATACAAGTGAAGAAAATAAGGCTCTCCTTAAAAAGAAGATTGATCAGGCAGGTCTTGAGCTTGAACCGGAATATTTTATAGGGTTACAAATAGCTCTGCCAATATTGAGTATCGCAGTGCTACTGCCTTTTGTAATACTAGGATTAATTGACATCATTTGGGTAATTTTACCTGTGCTGATATTATTCTTTCTGCCCCGTGCTTGGCTAAACAAAAAAGCTGAAGCTAGGGTAGCTAAACTTAATAACGAATTGCCTGATTTTTGTATTAACTTTGCATCGGTTCTGGATTCTGGAGCCGATTTTTTAACTGCTACCACAGAGGTTTCGCACTCCATGAAAGGAGAACTAAGCAAGGAGTTTTTAAGGGCAGTAGATGATATGGCTGTAGGTAAAAGAAGGACAGACGCCCTATACGATATGGCTAATAGATGCGGTATACCCGACCTCACAAACTTAGTCAGGCGCATTGATGAGGCCCAGCGATATGGCACGCCTTTAGCAGATGCAGTAAGATTTCACACTGAAAAAATAATGCAGAGAAGAAAAAACGAAGGTCAGGAGAAAGCAGGTAAGTTAGTAATTAAGCTTTTGTTTCCAATAATGATCTTTATTTTACTGCCGATGATGGGCTTATTGTTTTTCCCCGTAGGCTATCATTTAATGCAAGCATTTTAAGTCAATAAAATAGTGAAAGGTGGTGAACTCACATGAAGGAAATGTTAACCAACTTGTATTCCGATGAAGATGGTCAGGGTATGGCTGAATACGGTCTAATTATTGCTTTAATAGCCGTAGTAGTTATCGTGGCCTTAACCGCAATAGGAGTAAAAATTAGAGATAAGTTTGAGGATGTCAGTGATGCTCTTAGTTAATTGCTTAACCCCCCTGGTTAATTAAACCCGGGGGGTTTTTGCTTTTTATAAGGGGGTGATACATCTGCAAATACTAGACTCTGCAGGTATAGGCGATTCGTTGCTGCTAATAGGCATATTGGTTTTGGTTGTTGCTCTGGTAAGTATAGTTGGTAAGGCATTAAGTGATATGTTTATATCTTTTGGTCTAAGTTCTAAAAATGCACTGTTTAGTACAATAGGAGTGTTTGCTTTAGTTTTTTATGTACTAATTTGCAAGACCAGTTTTTTAGAAACGTGTAATTGGCTAACAAGGGTGGTGGCAAATTGACATTACTGGTACAACTGGGGTTAGCTGCTACCTTTGTAGGGATAACCACCTATACTGATGCTAAGCAAATGAAAATTTATAATAAGCACGTATTTCCGTTTTTTTTAATAGGGTTTGCCCTAGCGGTCATAAGTAAAAATTATGAACTGTTGATTAGTGCAGTCATAGTATTTGGAGTGTTCCTTTTTATTTATAATGGTGGGAGAGTTATGTCAAAGCTAATTGCTTCTATGGGTGGTCTACCCCTTTCCTCTGGACAAAAACCTATGGCCGGGGGAGATGTTAAACTTGCCACCACTCTAGCTTTGTATCTTGGTTTTTTACCAGTGCTATACGGCACTATTTTGGCATGTGTGTTTATGGTGGTTTTAGCAGGGATTAAGGCTTGGCGAACCACTGGCAACTCTATGGCTGTAGCGTTTGTAGCCACTGGTAAAATGCCAGCTAAACCAGTTCCTATTGGCGCATTGATGGGGCCTTGTTCTTTGGTTATAGCACTATTGTTTTTAATATAGAACGGGAGGTGTTAGGAGGAAGATGGATAATAACGAAAGTGCAGGTTTGGCTTTTTATGTGAGTGCATGTCTGGGTATTTATGTTTTTACTTCACTGTTGTTAAATTTTACCCGAGTTAAGTAAGAAAGATGCGAAGAAAGGAGTGCGAAATGGACTATCAGCCATCAGTTAAGACAACAACAGTTCATCACAAGAACCCTGCTGCATTATTAGGAACTTTATATTTGATATGTTTTTGTTTAATGTTACCTTTCTATTTGACTTACTCTGGAAGTCAAATACTGACTGAATCGGTAATGCTATTATTATCCCTTGTTGCAATAGTTGGGGTGCATATACTTCTTAACTGGGCATATTGTTTGGCAAAAATTATTCCAATAACAATGTCTATTATCCTTTTTGCAACTGGTTCTATAGTTTGGGTAATGACACCCCTTTTTATGGCTCCTTTAGAAATGATATTAGGAGTTACTTTTGGCACTATAGATATCTTTACAAGAGGTGTTGGCAGTAGTTTTATGGTAGGCGTTTCCGGCATGATTGGTGGTGTAACAGAAACCGTGTCCCGGATAGGCCAACTCCTTATGATTATTGCAGGTTGGTTTTGGTGGTTAGCAGAAAAAACATCCAAACTTGATCAAAAAGCCCTCGGTTTTTACCTCATATGTTTAGCTGCTTTTGGAGTGATAAGTGGTTTAGCGTCCCTGTACGGGTTACTTATATTTTTGTATTTTTGGCTAATAGTTTTGTATCAACTAGAGGGTAGGGACGACGTTCCTAGGTTAAGGCTAATCTTTCAACTGGTAGCTACGGTTATTATTGCGCTTAAAGTACCGACATCGATAATTTATACAGAAATGACAGTAACTAATCAAATATCAAGCTGGTTAAGTGCTTATCAGAGCCTGCTTATGATAATTATGCTGCTTGTCGTATGGAAACCAAACATGCTTGTTGACGTAATGCCTGATAAAATTAAAGAATTAGGTAGCAATATATTAAATAATGGCAAGGCATTTATTAAAATTTAACAAATTCCCCCTTGACAAGATATGGTAGTGGTAATATGGTAAGAATATAGTAAGTAAATAGTAAGTAAATAGTAAGTCAGTCAGGGGGTATAAAGCAATGCTTAGGCAAGTAACATCAACCATTACCTCAAAAGGACAAACTACCATACCAAAAGAAATAAGATACATGCTTGGGTTAGAAGAAGGAAACAAAATAGTATATACACCATGTAAAGAGGGTTTTATCATATCTAGGGCAACAGATAAAAATAACATTTGTCCTTATTGTAAAGGTACCGGTCGATGTAAAAAAAATAAGGAGAGTGATAGTTCATGATGAAAAGAATGTTGGTATTTTTTATGATGGCGATGATGATGTTTGCAGCCCCGGCTTTTGGCTCTCAGCTTATTGTACCGGGTGATGGTGGGGGTGGTGTTGATAATTCTCCAATAACTGGTCATATTGGTGAAGACACTACACCAACTCAACCACAACAACCAGTCACACCGCCACCACCGGCACCACCTGCTGGTATTACAATCATTGTTGATGGGATAAAGGTAAATCCCGATGTAGCACCGTATGTAGACAACAACTACCGCACCCAAGCACCCTTTAGGGCAATTGGTGAAACCCTTGGTTGCACAGTAACTTGGCTAGAATCAGAACGTAAGGTAATGGTAGAAAAAGAAGGCTTTAAAGTAGAGATGGTAATTGGGCAGCGATCCTTTACTGTCAACGGTGCAACCAAAACCATGGATACATCACCTGTTATTAAAAACGGCAGAACCTTCATTCCAGTACGTTACCTGGGCGAAGCTTTAGATTGTAACGTGGAGTGGATAGATGACACGAAAACTGTAAACATAACTAGCAAGTAAACAAACCCGGCGCAAGCTGGGTTTTAGCTTTGTCCAAAAGGAGGTATATATAGTGAGAAAAGCCTTAATATTAGCCTTGATGATAGCACTAACATTATCATTTAGTTTTTGTGCATTTGCAAATACCAGTAGCGGTGATGTAACTACCTTTGGTTTTAATGACAACCGCAATCG